>SEBM01000431.1 GCA_004296145.1 Flavobacterium sp. | reverse complement strand
ATCTAAAATCTAAAATCTAAAATCTAAAATCTAAAATCTAAAATCTAAAATCTAAAATTTTCTATCAATTCGATGATAAATCGTAAAACGAATGATATCTCGATCATAAAAATCAATACCGCTTGAACGCCTTTGAAAACTCTTCAGATAACCTAATTCCAAACCGAGATTTGGATTAAAATGATAACGTAAAGCCGCATAAAGACGGTTTTGATCAAAAGTGTTTCTTTTGTTGTCTTTTCCAAAATTAAACATTACTTCATCAGAAATAGTTCCTTTTATACTTTGTTTTTCTTTTTTCCAAAGATCAAAAGTCGATTGCAATCTGTATCTAAAACGAAAGGCAAAAGAAAAGTCATTTAGTAATTCTGTTTTAGAAGCTTTTTGAATAAAACGCTCTTCTAACTGAAAACGGTTGTGAAAAGTAATTTTAGCTACATCATTAATTAAGGTAATATCCTGTTGTGCCCGATATTCAGGAACAGAATAATCCGGATCAACATGAGGATCCTGTGTGTTGACATTAAAATAAGCAAAACCTCCTCCCAAATCAATAATTTTATTAGCCCTGTAACGACCCTGAGCCCGGATCACAAAAAGGTTTTCGTGAACAGGATTTAAAAAACTACGGTTGTCAAATTCAGAATGCAACGCCCATTTTTCTGTTAAAGGGAAAATATTATAGTACCGAATCCAGGTTAGTGTTTGCTGGTCGGTTTTAGTCTGAGCCAGCAAAAACGGACTTGTAAAAACTAAAAAGAATACTATTTTGAGGAATTTCATCTATCTGTATAAATTCAGGGTGCGAATATATACAAAACAGAAAGTATTAAATAAGTATGGATTGATTTTTAAATTGGTTTTAAAAGCTAATTTGTGATTTTCAATTTAGGATAAATAAAAAAACGTGGTACATTACTAAAATGTACCACGTTTAATTGTAAATTAATTAACTCAATATTTTTATAGCGAATATTTTAAAGTAACTCCGTAAGTTCTTTGGTCACCTAAAACACCTGCATATTGTCCTGTATTTCCTCCCGCAGGCAATAATTGCTCATAATAGTCTTTGTTCAAAAGGTTTCTTCCCCAGAATTGAACAGATAATCCCTGAGTAGCGCGGAAACCTAAACGTGCATTAAAAATAGCATAACCTTGTACAACTAAATATTGTGAAGCAGAAGGGCTTGATGAGAATTCAGAACGAGCGTAAGAATCAATTGCAAGGAAAACTTTACCAGCATTTCCAAAAAATCTTGCCTGATCAGATAGTTCTCCGCCTAATGATCCTGCCCATTTTGATGCTCCCGGTAAATCAGTTCCTGAAACATCTTTAAAAGATACCGGAGCTCCAGTTTCTTCCAACGGAAGCGGTGCATTTGTAAATTTCACATACGTAGCATCTGTATAAGTAGCTGCTCCGTTAATCGTTAAATTTGGACTTACTACAATGCTTGCATCGAATTCAACACCTTGTACACGTACTTTGTCTGCATTGGCAAGATAACCACGGTTTACACCCAATTCAGCTGCCTGAACGTTTGTCTGGAAATCTTCAATATCTGTTTTAAATAAAGATAAATTAAGAATTGAATTTTTAAATGGAGAAGTTTTTACACCTACCTCATAATGATATACTTTTTCTGGTTTAATAACCGCAAGCTCTAATAATGGTTCTCCGGCTGAGTTTGTCGGAAGCCCGGCTACGTTTACACCAACTGGTTTATAGCTTTTTGCGAAAGTTCCGTAAGCATTGATTTTATCAGAAGCTTTAAATGAAACAGTAATATTTCCTGAAAAGTCAGTATTGTCAGTATTTGAATCAAATGCCTGATTTGAATAAACCAGTTTTTTCAAAGCCAATAACTGCGGATCAGTTGTTTGTAATCCACCATAAGTAGTACGGGCATAATGAGCATCTTTTTTATCGAAATTATATCTTAAACCTGGTAAAACGTGCAGACGATCTGTAATAGCCCAGTCTAATTGTCCAAAAACAGCAGCACTCGACGCTCTGATTCGGGCATCCGTTTTGATTCCGTATCCTTCAAATAAACCAGGAGTTTTCCATAATGCACTGGTTGTACTTTGAGAAAATCTCCATTGTGCATTTCCAGATTCTTCAGTACCATCAGTTTGCGAAGTCTGATCGATAAAAAATACTCCTGCAACACCGCTTAATTTTGAAGTTAACTGCCCTGCGTAACGAACTTCCTGTGTAATTTGCGTTTGTCTTGTTGGATTTTGAGATTTTGCAAGAACTTGTAATCCTGTAAAATCCCTGTCATTTGATGGATCCCAGTTCCAAAAACGCCATGCAGTTGTAGAAGTTAAAGTTCCTTCTCCAATTTTTGTATCGACATTTAATGAAACACCTCCCATATCCTGATTAGAACGCCACGGAGTATCTTGATCAATTTTACGATCAAATGCATTCTGACTTGGAAGCTGGTAATTTAAATCTGCAATAATGGCATTAAATTGTCTGTATGCCGCTCTTTTTGTTGGGGCAACACCAGCAACAACCTGCGCATATCCGTCAGGACGCTGTGTTGTAATATCTCCCGCAAAAATAATATTCGTTCTTTCTGATGGAGTATAAAGCAATTGACCTCTAATTCCCTGATTGTTTAATGTATTTGTAGATCTTCCTGTAGCAACATTATCAATCAAACCATCACGAGATGTTCCTGAAAAAGACAAACGACCTGCTATTTTTTTGCTCAAAGCACCCGTTACAGAAGCTTTAGCCTGTAGAAAAGAATAATTTCCGTAACTCACTTCAAAATCGGCACCAGATGTAAAACTTGGTTTGCGTGTAGTGATATTAAAAGCTCCAGAAGTTGTGTTTTTACCAAATAAAGATCCTTGTGGTCCACGCAAAACTTCGATTTGTTCTACATCGATAAAATCAAGAGTTGTCGCAGCCGGACGTGCATAATATACTCCGTCAACATAAAAACCAACACCCGGATCAATTCCGTCATTTGTAAGTCCAAAAGGAGAACCTAAACTTCTGATATTGATTCCTGTATTTCTTGGATTTGAAGAATATAACTGAACAGACGGAACCAATTCTTTAATACGGTTTACGTTAAAAGCGCCCGTTTGCTCTGCTTGTTTTCCTGTAATAACAGAAACAGCAATTGGCACATCCTGAACTTTTTCTATACGACGTCTAGAAGAAACAACAACCTCTACAAGTTTGTTTTCTTCATTTAGAGAAACCTGTAATGGAGCTGTCGGTAAAACAGTCACATTATATTCTGCTGTTGTATAACCAACGTATTGTACTAAGAGTACTAAAGGAAGTCTTCCTTGTGTGTCTATGCTAAATTTACCGCTTTCATCAGTAATTGTGCTATAAGTAGTTCCTTTTATCACAACGTTTGCCGCTGCCAAAGGGATGTTTTCATTTGTAGTAACGACACCTTCTATGTTTTGTGCGAAAGAAATAGTGAAGGTTAAAAAGAATAATATTGTAAGTATATTTTTTATAGATGTTTTCATTTTTATATTAAGTATATGTGATTAGTAGAATTTAAATTAAAAAAATTTTTACCAACACATACACATTATAAATGAATTGTTTTTCACAGTTGTGAATTGACTATTTTGATTTATTTGCAAAAAATTTTTCGATACACCTGATAGAGTGGAATGTACTTTCATGGGTTAAATTTTTGGAATTGTTTGTTAATTTTTTTTGCAAATATATATAAATTCTATAAATATAG
>SEBM01000430.1 GCA_004296145.1 Flavobacterium sp. | reverse complement strand
CGCTTGACGTTTTTGCCTGTCACGGTGTCGGCGGAATTATGGGAATGATTTTAACGGCTATTTTTGCTCACGGCGAAGATGCAAGTTTGTTACACGGCGGCTGGAACGTTTTTGGTCATCACATGATGGCGCTGGTTCTGGTTTCGATTTTTACTTTCTTCGGAGCTTATTTCCTTTTCAAAGTAACTAATTTTATTATTCCGTTGCGTGTTTCTGAAGAATCTGAGCATATTGGACTGGATTTATCGCAACACGATGAAACCCTTGATCCAAAATTATTAGCGGTTCCTGAAACACCGGAATATATCTAGAATATATAATTTTTTAGCCACGAATTCACGAATTTTAAAACAATATAATTCGTGAATTCGTGGCTAAAAAATTTAAACCCGAATTACATCTCGTCCATTCCGTTTATATTGCTTAATTTTGCGGAAAATTTTTGTAAAAGTGGGAAGTAAAAATAAATTAAAAAGATTCAGGGAAAACGAAACATTTCAAAACGTTTTTCAACCAACCAGAGAAGAAGTTGTAGGCAATTTAATGCCTTTGAGAGGGAAATGGAATTCTGATTTCTTTAAAAATGATAATCCGTTAGTTTTAGAATTAGGCTGTGGAAAAGGGGAATATTCTGTTGGATTAGCAGAAAAATATCCAGACAAAAATTTTATCGGAATTGATATAAAAGGTGCCCGTTTCTGGCGTGGTGCAAAAACTGCCGTAGATGACGGTTTACATAATGTTGCTTTTGTTCGTACTCAAATCGAACTGATTGATCATATTTTTGCTGAAGGCGAAGTAGACGAAATCTGGATTACTTTTCCGGATCCGCAAATCAAATACAAAAGAACAAAACACAGAATGACCAATTCTGAATTTTTGAAATTGTACAAAAAAATCCTTAAAAAAGACGGTATCGTAAACCTGAAAACCGACAGCGAATTTATGCACGGTTACACCCTTGGATTACTGCACGGTGAAGGCCACGAAGTTTTGTACGCGAACCATAATGTTTACAAAAATGAAGGAAGTCCTGAAGTTGTAACTTCAATCCAGACATTTTATGAGAAACAATATTTAGAAATTAATAAGGCAATTACGTATATTCGTTTTAAAATTAAAGATTAATTTAGTTTTAAAAACAAATATTTAACCGACCAAAACAACTGAATGGTATTACTAACTCCTTTTCTTTCAGGTTTCATTGCCGCTTTCATCGGAATTATTCCGCCTGGTTTGATCAACATGACGGCAGCCAAAATCAATTTGAAAGAAGGAAAAAAGAATGCTTTATGGTTTGTCATTGGCGCTGTACTGGTTATTTTTTTTCAGGTTTATCTGGCCGTTTTATTTGCTCAGGTAATTGATAATCGTCCGGATGTTGTTACGCTTTTGCGCGAAGTTGGTTTTGCCATTTTCTCAATCCTGACGATTTATTTTTTATTTATTGCAAAAGAACCAAAAGCCAAAAAATCGAAGATTAAAAAAAGCAGCAAAAAAAGCCGTTTTTTTCTCGGAATGCTGCTTTCGGGCTTAAACTTCTTCCCTATACCCTATTATGTTGTAGTGAGCGTTACGCTTGCTTCTTATCATCTTTTTGTATTTGAAAACAATATCATTTTTACTTTTGTCCTGGGTTCCGTTTTAGGTTCATTCGCTGTTTTGTACAGTTATATTGGTTTCTTTGGAAGAATCGAAAAGAAAACTGATTACATAATGCGAAACATGAATACCATTATTGGAAGCATCACCGGACTTATTGCTATTGTTACCCTTTTTAATATTCTGAATTATTATTTTGGGTAAATAATTTATTTCTCTCGTAGATTCTGCAGATTTAGTGGATTCTAATTTAAATCATTTAATCTGAGTCAAAAAAACAAATCTATGGCTGAGGAAAATTTTTTCGAAAGAGTTTATAGTATTGCCAGACAGATTCCATACGGAAAAGTGACTTCTTATGGCGCTATCGCAAAAGCTTTGGGTGCTGCGCGTTCTGCACGAATGGTAGGCTGGGCCATGAACGCCTGTCATAATATGGATGATATTCCGGCACATCGTGTGGTAAACCAAAAAGGACTTTTGACAGGAAAACACCATTTTGACGGAACTAATTTAATGCAGCAGCTTTTAGAAAGTGAAGGGATTGAAGTCGTTAATAACCAGATTATAGATTTCGAAAAACATTTTTGGAAACCTGAGGTTGAACTTTAAAAAAACACTCTGTTGTGTCATTTCGACGTAAGGAGAAATCACACTCGTAAATCGACAAAGATTTAAATATACTTTACGGAATTTCTAGTGTGATTTCTCCTTACGTCGAAATGACACAACAAACGCACATTCGAAAACCAAACCAAAAAAACTCAAATCAGGCAAATAACAAAATCTGTTTTGTCTTCATCTGTCTGATAGCTTAAATAACCTCCGTGCGCTTCTATAATATTTTTTGAAAGTGTTAGTCCGATTCCGGCGCCGTCTTTTCTGGTGGTGAAAAACGGGAGGAAAACTTTGTCTTTTATTTCAGCATCAATTCCTTTTCCGTTATCCGAAATCACGATAAAAAAACGGTTGTTTTCTGTATAACTCGTCAGGAACATTTTCTTTTCGCTTTTATCTTTTAAGGCATAAATACTGTTTGTAATCAGGTTTATAATTACCTGTTCCATTTGGTTTTTATCGATCAGAATAGAACGCGAGCTATTGATGTCGTTTATCAACTCAATATTTTCTGTTTTCAAAATCGGATTCATGACGCGAAGACAATCTTCAAAAAGAACATTTATCGGCGTCATTTGTTTATTTGGAGTTGGTAGCATGGCCAGTTTTCGGTAATTTTCTACAAAAACCTGCAAATGATCGCTTCTGTTTATAATCGTAGAAATACTGCTTTTGATGTCGTCAAAATCGTCTTCCTCAAGTTGTTCCTGATCAACAATGTGAAGTAAATTCTGCGAAAGCGCCCGAATTGGCGTTAAGGAATTCATTAATTCATGCGAGATAATCTTCATCAGATTTATCCAGGCTTCTTTTTCTTTTTTCTCAATTACACGCTGAATACTATCCAGTAAAATAATAAAATATTCTTTGTTATACGTTTGCGTATGAGAAGTCTGCAGCATAAAAGTCTGCAAATCCTGATCTTCAATTTTTATAGAAATTGCTGTTTTTAATTCCGTAAAACCGACTTTTTCTATTTCACTACAAAGTGATGGAAGATAATTTTTCAGGTATTTCCAATGACTTACTTTTGGCACTTTAAACAAATTAGAAAAACAGTCATTCATTATAAAAATGCTCCAGGTTTCATTTTCTTTTTCTAAAATCAAAGCCGCCGTATCAATACTGTTTAAAATCGAACGGTAAATAAGTTCTTTCGAAACTTGTTCGTGCTGTTTTTCTTTTAAATTATCGTATAAAAGATAGAGATTGTGAAAATTCCCTTTTTTATTTTCTTCTGAAAAATTGGCCGTAAAATCATTATGAAGAATAGAAAGTACTGTTTTATCATAAAAAAGTAATTGTCTTTTAATAAAAAAATACATTTCAAACAAAAGGACAAAACCAAAAAAACCGAGTAAAATGGCATTATAATTAAACCCTTTGTAAATCAGAAAAAAACAGCCAAAAAAGAGTATCATTAAAAATAAAACCCTTGCAAATAATGCATTATAAAACTTCCAGTTTTTCATTATCAGCTGTTTTTTAAATCATACTTTTCAATTCTTCTGTACAAAGC
>SEBM01000429.1 GCA_004296145.1 Flavobacterium sp. | reverse complement strand
GTATAAATTAAGAACCCTAAAACCTCAAATCTATAATTAATTATGTTAAAGAAAATTTTAAAAATCACAGCGATTGTATTTGTGGTATTTATTGCCGCATTATTTGCCATTCCGTATCTTTTTAAAGATCAGATAAAAGCAAAAATCTCAGAAGCTATTAATGAAAGTGTAGATGCAAAAGTGAGTTTTGCAGATGCCGACATTAGTTTGTTCAGAAACTTTCCGAATGCTGCTGTTGGAATTGACAAACTTGTCATTATCAACAAAGCCCCATTTGAAGGTGATACATTAGTTTCGTTAGGAAAACTGAATTTAAAAATGAGTATTAAAGAACTTTTTAAAGGAAAAGATGAACCTTTAAATATTGAAGGAATTACTTCTGAAAACGGTTTAATTAATATCATTTTTAATAAAGACGGTGTAGGAAACTTTGATATTGCATTAAAAGACAAAGAAAAAACAGAAAAAGAAGAAGCAAGTAAACCACTTGCCTTAAAAATCCAGAATTATAAAATTGAAAATTTTACTTTCAGATACATCGATCAGGGTTCTAAAATTAAAATGGTAATTGATAGTCTGAACCATGAAGGAACGGGAGATTTTACCAATTCTGTTTTGGATTTGACAACTAAAACCACCGCCAAAGTTTCTCTGGATATGGATAAAGTAAATTACATGAAAAATGTATCCCTTACTTTAGACGCTATTTTAGGAATTGATTTAGGAAAAAGTAAATATACATTTAAGGAAAACAAGGCTTTAATCAACCAATTGCCCTTAGAATTCGACGGATTTATTCAGATGGTTGAAGCAGGTCAGATTTATGATTTGAAATTTAAAACTCCAACCTCATCTTTTACCAATTTCTTAGGATTAATTCCTTCGGCATACGCATCTGGTTTAGATGGTGTAAAAACAACCGGAGATTTTACTATAAATGGTTTTGCAAAAGGAGAATTAACGGATAAAACGGTACCGAAATTCAATATTGCAATTGCTTCAAACAATGCTTCTTTTCAATATCCTAACTTACCAAAATCAGTTCAGAATATTGTAATCGACACTAAAATCATCAATGAAACTGGTATCTTAAACGATACTTATGTTAATTTGGATAAACTTTCTTTCAGAATTGATCAGGATGTTTTCAGCGCTAAAGCGAATGTAAAAAACATCACTGTAAATCCTATTGTTGATGCTGCCTTAAAAGGAACAATCAATTTGGCTAACCTTTCAAAAGCATATCCTATTAAATTAGATAAACCTTTGGCAGGTATTTTAAAAGCAGATGTTACTACAAACTTTGATATGGCTTCTGTAGAAAAAAGTGAATACCAAAATATCAAAAATGCAGGAACGATGAGTTTATCAGGATTTAAATATACTGATGAAAACAATAAATCAATGAACATTAGCACTGCATTGGTAGAATTTAACCCGAGCAGAATCAATCTTAAACAATTTGATGCTACTACAGGAAAAAGTGACATCAGCATTAATGGAGTTTTAGAAAATTTCTATGGTTTCATGTTCAAAAAACAAGAACTGAAAGGAAATTTCAACATGAGTTCAAACCAATTGGCTGTTGATGACTTTATGACTTCTGGAGAACCGGCAAAAACAGAGACTAAAACTCCGGCGAAACCAGCTGAAGCAATGAAAATTCCGGCGTTTTTAAATTGTACTTTAAATGCTAAAGCAAATACTGTTTTATATGACAATTTAAAACTGAAAGATGTTGCCGGAAAATTAATCATTAAAGATGAAAAAGCAACTTTAGAAAACTTTAAAACTTCAATTTTTGGAGGATCTATCGGTTTAAACGGAGCTGTTTCAACTAAAGAAAAAGTACCAACTTTTGATATGAATTTAGGTTTCAATCAGGTTGATATTGCTCAGACTTTCACGCAATTGGATATGATGAAAAAAATCGCTCCATTAGCAGGAATCATCAACGGAAAACTGAATTCAACTATTAAACTGAATGGAAATCTTGATGCAAACGAATTAACTCCGGATTTAAAATCAATTTCAGGAGACTTACTTGGGCAATTACTTTCTACTACGGTAAATGCTAAAAACTCTACTGTTTTAAATTCACTTACTTCAAATATTAAATTCCTTGACTTAAATAAACTGAATTTAAATGACTTAAAAATGGCATTGACTTTTGATAATGGAAAAGTAAATGTAAAACCATTTGACATTAAATATCAGGATATCAAAGTTACCGTTGGCGGAACACACGGTTTTGACCAAACGATGAATTATAACTTAAAATTAGATGTTCCTGCTAAATATTTAGGAACAGAAGCGAATGCATTAATTGCTAAAATGTCTCCTGCAGATGCTGCAAAACTGGACAATATTCCGGTAAACGCAATGATTACTGGTAATTTTTCTAACCCAAAAGTATCTACGGATATGAAAAGTGCGGTTACAAGTTTAACAACACAATTGGTAAATCAGCAAAAAGAGAAATTAACTCAAAAAGGAGCATCTGCCCTTACTGATTTGATTAATAAAAATACAAAAGCAAAAGACACTACAAAAGCTGCTGCGACTGAGAAAGAACAAAAAACTCAGGAAGCTACCAAAAAAGCAAGTGACTTACTAAACGGTTTGTTTAAAAAGAAAAAATAAACATATTTTTTAAGCATAAAAAAAGGTCAATCTGTTACGATTGACCTTTTTTGTTTTAACAACTTTTTTTAACCTGCTTTTGAATATATTTTTAACTTTCCGTTATTCAATATATTATTTAATATTTTAAAATAATCCTTTTTCGAGCTTTTAAGGATATTAACCCCGATACTGCAGTTATCATAAGGTTCATATTTCTTTAATCCTGAAACAGAAAATAATCCAACTGTTGGAGTCTGAACAGAACTCGCTAAATGCATCATTCCGCTGTCAGCACCTATAAAAACATCTGTATTTGCAATTAATGCGCCTATTTCTCGAATGTCTTTACTATAAAATGTAGTCGCCTGAAAAGCAATTTGAGATACATTTTCAATCGGTAATACCTCAATTATGTTATAATCCGGATATTGTTTTTTAACGAAGCTGTAAAAATCATTCCACCATGATTCTGCCAGACATTTTGTTCCTGTAGCATAAGTAAACAAGCAAATTGTTCTTTTTGAATTATCGCCTGTCAATCTGTTCAATTTCTTTTTCCCATCTGATAATTCATAAGGAGATAATTTAAGATCCAACGGAGCAATTATCTTGTTCGTTTTTAATAAACCAATTTTGGTAAGATAGTTCCTGAAATTGTAAATTGGGTATTTTGCAATGTGAGCATAATCGCCCTTCTTTTGAAGATTAGAATCGTTTAAATCTCCGTAAAATTTATATTTTGCCTTTGAAAAACGAACCGCTAAACGTCCGGACGAAGAATCCTGATCGACATTTATAGCCATGTCATAAGGCTGTTTTGTTATAGAAATCCAAACCTTTAAGTATTCTAGTAGATTTTTAAATGGCTTTTTTGGAAGATGTATTGTTTTATAAACCTGATCGTAGTTTTCGAAAATAATAGGCGCCAGTGGGCCTTTTACAAATAAATCAATTTTACAGTTTGGAAATGTCTCTGCTACTTCCTGAACAAGTGGTGAGATAAGCAAAAGATTTCCAAGCCGTGCATTGGGCCTGCAAATTAAAACTCTTTTGATATCGCTTTTGTCAACCAAAAAAATACCTGAATCGCTTTTTGGTTTCCCGATATTCTTAGTCAGGTTGCGCATTAAGCC
>SEBM01000428.1 GCA_004296145.1 Flavobacterium sp. | reverse complement strand
ATGTAATTATAGTTGAAGGGATCATTATTTTCTGTCAATATGTTTATTAAAAGCTTAAATTGTGAAGATGATTTAGGCCTTTTTCGTATTGTATTCTTATCCCTGCTTTTTTTCTTCTCATCTTATTCTTACGCACAAAAATCAGACAATCCGAATAAAATTGAACAGGTAACTGTTGTTTTAAAAGACGGAGCAAAATTATTTTCCGCAGACGAAGCTTTCAATAGTCAGGTTAATAGCAATTTAGTAATTCTGAAAAATGCTGAAATTATACAGCAAAATAATAACTCGGCAACCATTTTACAGGCCACTTCAAAGGAAAAAGTCAGTAAAAAAGATCTGACAAAAGATCTAAATGCTGCTGTAGAAAAAAAACAAAAGGAAGAAATAGAAAAGGTTGAGAAAGAAATCAATCAATACAAGGAAAGACAAAAAACCTTCAGAACTGAAGATTTTAAGGGATTCCCGTCGTCAGATGAATTTCTAGCGTCAACCAATACCAATAAAGATTCTACAGTACCCAGCTACAATAGATATGAATTTTCTAATCTATTTATCAATGCAAATTCCTATGTATCTAAGCATTCTTTAAGTTATTTACATACGGAGAAATTTACATTTTATAATAACAAATCATTAGATTTCTGTTTTTCTATGGTCTTTTCTACAAGACCGCCACCTTCATATTCTTAAATTTATTTTAACGATTCTTCACTGTTTTCTATCTACTCATAGAGAACGGTTTACAATTATTTTTAATTACACTTTTAAAATATGACAAATAAAATAAAATTTTTGCCATTCATATTGCTATGCGTGGCTGTAAAGGCGCAAGTTGGGATAAATACTACGTCTCCTAAATCAACATTGGATGTCAACGGCACATTAACTCTAAGAAATGAATTGAGAGTTGGCGGAACCAAAACAGTTGCCGGTAATCCGGGAACAAATAATCAGATCTTGGTTTCACAAGGTGACAATGTAACCCCTCAATGGAAAGATTCGAAACTCGGATTTTTTGAAGTAGATGAGTTTAGAATAACTTATTCTGATGCTAAAATTAATGAAACGGGAATTAACTTTTCAAATACTACAGTAAATCCTGTCTATGAAACTAGTCAGATTAATGATCCTTTCGCAGGCTCATCTACGGCTCCTCTTAAACCAGCTTGGAGTGAGATTACTTTTAGCACACCAAGTCAATTTAAAGTTTATAATCCGGTAAATAAGGTTGATTTCGTTTTTCAAACAGGAGTTGAAATGTCTGATAGCAATGCGTCGGCTGATCAATTCGTAAGATATGCTTGCGGAATTTTTCTTAATGATCAACTCAAAGCGGTAAGAGCTGACCAGATAAATGGTGTTGTCAATAAAGGACAAAAAAACCAATCTATTTTTACGCTCAAATATGTTGTTGAAAATTTACCAGCGGTAGATGCAAGTCTTGTACCTATCACCTATACTGTGAAGGTTGGCTGTAGAAGAATTACTTCCAGCTCACCTGGCTATCATTTAGCAATCGGAACTACAACGACTGACGGAACCAACGTTGCAAATAATTTTATGATGAAATCTGTTTTGAAGTTTGATGTCACAGAGCAGGTTAAGGTAATCTATTAAAATAATAAAAATGAAAACAAGTAAAAATATATGCATTCTTTTCTCACTCTTATTTAGTTTGATGTGTTATTCACAATCTATGGGAATAAACACAGAAACTCCACTTGCAAGATTAGATGTACAGGGAAATATGAGTGTGAGAAATTTAATCAGGGTAGGAGGTACCGATGCAGTGACCGGCAATGTAGGAACTTCAGGAACAGTATTGGTTTCTCAGGGAGCGGGGCTTCCTCCAGTATGGAAATTAATAAGAAGACCAAATTTCAGCCCTTTTCGTTATACGATTTTTAATACTGCTGGTGCCGAGTCGCAAGCAGGCGTTGATTTGCCGGGTACAAGTCTTGGAGGAAATGAGGTGCATTCTGAGAATCAAACTCTTGCGTCGTACCTTAATAGTGGAGTAGGGCAAGAGATTACAGGTTTAGCTACAACATTTCAGGTAGATGTAGCAAGCAATAATATTGTGGTGCTTTCATTTGAAACAATTGCTCAATCGGCTTCTAGCACAGCTAATAATGCGGTAGATTTCTCATGCGGTATCTTCGTAGATGATCAGCTAAAAGGGTTAAGGATTTATACATTAAGCCAGACAGGATCCGGATCGCCATTTTATACATATGATTTGGTTGCAACAGCTACCGGTTTATCAGCGGGAAACCACACCGCGAAAGTTGCGTGCAAGAGAAGAGCCAATATTAATTATACAGGAGCTTTCAGTGTAGGAAAAGCTGCTCCGGCTGTTACGAATCTTAATAATTTTATGGCAAAATCTTCCTTGACTGTACAGACCTATGAAAAACCTCCTGCAACGAATACGGTAACAATTTATAACTAATAATTAATAGATGAAAACAAATATTTTTTTAGCATTGTTTGTTATATTGTCGCTCAATCTATTTGGGCAAACAGGCAATGTTGGTGTTTTGACGACTGCTCCTAGGACAACTTTGGATGTGAACGGAACTCTGAATGTAAATAATGAAATTAATGTAGGAGGTAGTGATACTGCAGTCGGAAACTCAGGAACGGTTGGAGATTTGCTTGCTGCAAGAGCAGACACAGTAGCGGTTTGGAGAAAATATGACTTGCCTGCGGGTTATTTAGATGGTGTCATATTAACAGCAAACTACAACAGATCTTCCGTTACGGGGGTTACTTTTCCTTCTGCTGCTGCTACAGTAGATCCGTATAGTGAGGACGACCCAATCACTGCAAGTTGGTTGCCAATCCCAAATACGGAGGTATCAAGTGTAAGAGTTACTAAAGCTACCAATAAAGTCAATATTTCTGTGCAGACGGTTGCTCAGATTACAGGTAATTCAGGTGTGGGCTCTTTCGGTTGCGGTATTTTTGTTGATAACAAGCTGAAGCTTGTAAGAACAAATAATGTTGCCGGTATTACAGGCTCTTACCGAATTTTGAATTTTAATGCATCTTTGACTCTCACTGTTGGAAATGTCAATAGAGTTCAGTTTGCTTGTATAAGGAGAAATTTACCTACAGGGAATACACTCAGTATAGGCGTGAGTCAGGCGGCTTCAACTGCTCTGACGCCTCAGATGGCAGGAACTTCTTTGTCAGTGCAGGTCTTAGAACCTATACAGTAATAGTGTAAGATATAAAATATAACTTTTTTAAAATAAAGAGTCCGTTTCACAATTAGTGAAACGGATTTTTTTTCAATTTTCCTAGGCTTTTGGTCAGAGAATAAATTTCAAATAATTGATACTGACTTCATATTATTGGATTGTAAATGCATTTTTTTGACACTAAAAGACTCTCCAATAAACACCTGTATTGATTTATTATGCTTAAAATATACTCTTCAGGATTTTGAATCGGGTAATTATAAGATTTTTTTTAAATTTTTATTTTTAATTTATCTTAATGGTACAAGTTTTAAATATTATGTTAAACTATTGATTTTTGTATTTAAATAATATGTTGGATTAAAAATCGGCGTATTCTGATTTGTGCAGTATTTAGATAAAGGCAAATATCCGTCTATAACTGCTTTGCAGTATGATTTGAATCATTTTATTTTTTATTGTTGCAGCAAATTATGATGATTGAGAGAAACTCCATCTTTTCAATTTGTAGCTATGAAAAACTTGAGCTTTCAAAAAAATCTTGTATTT
>SEBM01000427.1 GCA_004296145.1 Flavobacterium sp. | reverse complement strand
TGTACAAAATCAGGAATGGCAAGGCCCAGTTCAAAAGCCTTTTCAAGCTGGCTTACTATTTGCGATATTTTTTCAAAAACATTATCAAAGCTAGTACCAATATCCAATGAATTTAAGTAAGTGTTGACATGCATACCTCTTTTATCCTTTTTTGATTCTATCAATAGTTTATAGGGGGTAATTATAAAATCTCCTAAAAAACCCCCTTTTTTATTATTAACAAACGGATATAAACTATATACTAAATCATTACTATCCTTAGAGGATCTAAACCATATATAATCATCACTATCATATTTAGGATTAATTTCTTTTTCTTTATCCCAAATAGCAAACTTTAAAGGAATAATTCCCGTTTCAATATATTTTTCAGGACCTATTGGGTGCTTATTAACTATTATTTCGAAAGCTTCATATAAAGAATCTTGCATTACATGATTTATTCGCTTTTTAAAATCATATTTTTCATATTCTTGAGATTTAATACTTGCTCCAAAGAAAATAAGCAATAATAACAATAGGGCTTTACTTTTCATATTTTAGATAATATTTTAGATAATATTTTAGTTATTTCATTAACAAATATAACTAAAATATTATCTTGCGACTTACGAATTTCATCAATGTTTCCGTTATATTTCTTTTCTAAAGCCATTTTTAACCACTCCAATAAATATCGGCTAAAATAAGCTAGATTTCTACTAAAGTGACAATCTGTGAGAGAATTATTTGAGTCTGTATTTTTCTTAACATCTAATTCGGCTATTGTATTAACTCCTGACACAAGCTTTTCTCTCATTCTATTCCATTGGAGCGTTATAAAATTTCGTCTATCTGCATCTCCGTTTTTAGGATAATCCATAATATTTTCTATTGTTTGCTCTTGAACAATTTTTATATCTCCTTTTTCACCAGTGGCAGGCTTATCAAATGTGTGTTGTATATTTAGGTTATGGGCTATTTCATGAGCTAAAGTCATCGTTTTACCTATACCATTGTTGGGAATAATAATTTCTTTAGCATCTAATAGAGCCACGGCTTCTTCGAATGCTATACCTGTTTTTCTAGCATTTTGAGCTTCAATATTGTGGCAAATAAAAGCAAAAATGTAGTTTATAAAAAATTCATCTTTAAGGTATAAAAAAAGTCCGTCAATAATCTTTTCATATGTTTTACTTGGTGTACCTAACGATGCTATTTCTGTTTTAATAGAAGAACTAGGGTCTACAAACTTTCTATTAGCTATTCCATCATTAACATCTAATTTCTTAAGTTCCGTCTCAATATTTAACATTATTTCATCTACAATTTTTTCGTAAAATTTAGAAGCCATAACAATTAAAACGTCGCCTAATTTGACTGATGATGTGCTTGGTACATTCATTTTTATTGATGCATCATAGGTCAACATACTCGATAGTGTATTACCAATATAGGTACCTTTCTCTAATTTTTGATCTGTCTTTTTTAAAAATAAAGTTTTATTCGCACTACCAGAGATAAATTCTATCGCAGCCTGATTGAACGCCTTTTCATTCAAATCTTTAACCATATTAGTACCATTAAAGGGAGTAGATGCTGTTGTGGTGTCATAAAAAACGTCAATAAAGAAGATTTTTGCTTGTAGTAGTTTATTAGGAAGAAGATTTAATTTTCCTATTTCAATTTCCTTTCCTGTACCATCTTTTACAAATGCCGTAAGAGTTGTTTTGACATCAATAGTTTCGCTTGTTCTTGTTTTTATTTTAAATTCTAAAACTTCTTCATTTTTATTAAAGACAATAGATGGCGTAAAAGAGTCTATTCCTTTATTATTAGACAATTTAAAATATACAGTACAATTTAAACCTTTAGAGCCATCTGTGTCAAAAAATTTAGCGTACAATTTCACTTCTTTTCCTGGCTTTAAAAGTACATTCGGAACATAATAGTTGATGTCTGTCATCTTTTTATTTCTTTTTGATAAAGTATATCCATAGTCTATCAAAAATGATGTTCCAGAGTCCTTTAGTTCAGTTAATAAAGTGGCTTCTTTATCATAAAATGTTTCCAATTTTGGCTTTACTATTTCTATTTTATTGTCGGAACCATCTAATTTGTATTTATATAAAATATTTCCATATTTATCTTTTAAGACAGTTCCATCAGATTTTTTTCGCTCAATCTTATCATAAGCGTAAACATCTGTATTATTTCCATACAATCTCTCATTAAACATATCAAAACCGAAAGATTGGTCATATTTAGAATCTCCTTTCACACCTGAAGAATCTAATTTCGGTAATCCTTTTGCTTGATCTTCCGACCTAAAGAACATTAATAATTTTGGTGTGGTTGAAGATGTTCCCCTTCTTCTTCCTGTTCCATACACATCAATATTAGTAACACCAATATCGGCAAGGTTTCTTATTCCTATATTTCCTGTTTTCATTTTGTGAATTTTAAAAACTAATAAAAAAAGAAAGCGGTGGTTTCCCACCACTTTCAAAACAAAGTTTTATGCTGTTATACAGGTTTTATAATTGTACTTGGCAATGTTGTTGCTCCGTCACTATGAGCCAATTGTGCCTCTTCATCCAATTTGAAGCTCGTTTCAAACTCTAGTTCGTTAGGATTTTCACACTTCTTTGGATCGTCTTCAGGGAAGATTGGCAGCGGATGAAGTGGATCAACCGGTAATCCTGTAGAAGATGCCTGAAGAATCGTAAGCGTTGTAGGAACTCTCGTGATCCAGTATTTCCCTTGTGGTTTTCCTGTTGGCTTTCTCATTTCATCTACGATAGACATATACATTTTATCTACGATGACAGGAACTGCTCCACCATTCCAGATAATTCCTGTTTCCATAAAGAATTGTACGGCTGCTTCAAAGCCTGGTTTTACGGTAACTTTTTGCATAAAAAAACCGCAACACTGTGTTGCGGTTAAATTTATTGGTCAAAATATTCTTTTCCTTTTCTATCTATCCAGCCTTTTTTACCATTTGGAGTTTCAAACCTGGCGAAATATTCTATATATGGCTCAAGTTTTTGATATTTCGGTTCAGTGCCTATATTAGGATAAAATGTAGATAGTCCGTTTTTTTCTAAGGAAAGATATGAGGTAAAGTTTTGGATTTTGTCGAACTCTAGGGAAAGTATATATTTTTCCTCTAATAAAGACCATACTCCGTATTTTTTATCCTCTTTTAAGATCACAAAATCAGGATCAAGTTTGCCCCATATATCTCCTATATACCATTCTCTTTCAAAAGAAATCTCTTTTTTATTATTTACAAATTTTTCAAAGATAGCCTTCTGAGGTGGGATTTTGTCAAACTTCAAACTATAAGTAGTATCTACCTTATCATATTTAGAAACTTCTTTGATAAGATGATCATTAATGATAGTATAGGAAACATAAGTACTGTTGCCAAGTTCATCATTAGGGCGCAAAGGAGCCTGTATTCTTTTTTTAGGAGTTATTGCTCGGCCACTTTCGTCAATAAAATACACCTTATTAAAAGAATCAATAATCTGAAGAGTATTTGATGAATAAGGGTAATATGATTTTAGACTAGATTTTATCATTTTGCCCGTTAAATTATAGACGTCCCAGCTAGTTCCTATCTTTCCGGTTATAAAATTACCTTCAACTTGTAAAGAGTCATATTTTTCTATGGCAATGGATTTGCCATCAATGCTTAAGTTGTATTTCTTTGAATCTAGACTCTGACGTATGTCTATTTTAGACTCTTGACTATACAGATTAAGACTAAATAA
>SEBM01000426.1 GCA_004296145.1 Flavobacterium sp. | reverse complement strand
ACCAATTACTATTATTCTGAATATAACGACGTTAATATCATCAAACAAAATTTTAATTATAAATATTTTAGCCATCAATATAAAAAAATTGAGAATGGAAAAATAAAAATCTTAAAAACCTTTAGTGATAATGGAACAGTGTATGAATTCGAATATTTTTATAGCCCTCAAAATAAACTATCATACAGGATTTTCAAAAATCCAGAATCTTGGAAACAAATAGATTACAGAACTTGGTCATATGGCGCCCATGATAGCATTATAACTCCTTACAAAGACCTAGTTAACACTTATGACAGTAAAAACAGAATTATTAAACACGAAGAATTTGGCTTGTATGAAGATGATGAGCAACATAAAAACCCTAAGTCTATAACAACTACCGAATACCAATACGAAGGAGAAAATTTAACATCTCTAAAAACCAAATATAGATCGGGAACAGGAAGTTATAATCATTTTTTATACGATAAAAAAAACAGAGTAATTGAAAAATTTTGTTGCGATGAAGACATTGAAAAAGCAACCTCTATTGAAAAGTTCAATTACAATTTAAATGAGATTAGCAGTTTGCTATATACCTCAGAAAAAAGAACTTATAAGGTGTCCTTCAAATACAAATATGATTTGAACAAAAATTGGATTGAGATAATCAAAAATGTTGATGGTAAAGATTTATTTAAATGGGTTCGGCAAATTGAATATTATTAAAAACTAATTATTATTAATCTATGGGCTTTCTTGAAAAAATATTCAACTCAAAAGAACAACCTATAAACAACTACAACGATTTCTGGAATTGGTTCCAAAGAAATGAAAAAGCCTTTTTAGAAGTATTAAAAGGGAAGGGAGATATTGAAAGTGGTTTTTTCAATAAGCTCTCGCCAAAATTAAATGAGCTAAGAGATGGCTATTTCTTTTTAACTGGAATGATGGATGACAACACTGCAGAATTGGTATTAACTGCAGATGGGGCCTTAAAAAACATTGTATTTGTTGAAGAATTAGTTGAGGCTGCGCCTGTAATTGAGGGTTGGAAATTTACCGCCTTAAAACCTTCTTTAAACATTGAAGACGTAACCATAAGAATGGCCAATTATACATTCTCGAAGGATGAGTTGAGTTTCTATTACACTGATGATAGCAATTTCCCTGATGAAATAGATATTACGGTCATCCATAATGATCTAAATGAGGCAAATAGAGACATCGTTACAAATGGCACTTATATATTTTTGGATAATTTTCTTGGAGAATTAAATTTTGCAACCACTATCGATAACATCAATGTTGGTAAAGACAAAGTAGAAAAGGAAATTATCCCGATAGAAAAACTGAAGGATTTTCTGATTTGGAGAGAAAAGGAATTTGTAGAAAAATACAGCGGAACTAGGCACAATACTGAAAATGATAGATACTCGATGTTAGAAGCCGAAATTGAAGGTGGCAAACCACTTGTAGCTGTTATCAATACAGATTTATTAAATTGGGATAGCAAAGCTTCTCATCCTTGGATTTTAGCAATAGAAGTAAAATTTTTAGGTGATGATAACGGATTGCCTAATGATATTTATTTAGGAAAACTAAATGAACTAGAAGATGATTTGATGAATCAACTTAAAGATTCTGATGGCTATCTGAATGTCGGGATAGAAACGGTCAATAGTCTTAGGATTATTTATTTTGCTTGCAAAGATTTCAGAAAACCTTCTAAAATTGCAGACGAACTAATTTACAAATACGAAGATAGATTTGTTATTACTTTCGATATCTATAAAGACAAATACTGGCAATCATTTAATCGATTTTTGGGTAACTAAATGAATAACGAAATCTCAACTCAAGGCTTCTCCATCATCTCAAACATCTATACTAATGATGAAATCGAACAGATTTTAGATGTGATTAATCAAGTTGATACTTCAAAAGAAACATTCAGAAAATCAGCTGATTTATTTGCCATCATACAATTCTTCAAAGAAGTCCCAGCTGTTTATAAGTTAATCTTTAATGAAAAGTTAAAAGACGTTATCCAATCTAATTTTGGCAATGACTATTTCGTGGCTAAATCTATTTACTTCGATAAACCAGAACATTCAAATTGGTTTGTGGCCTATCATCAAGATTTAACCATTTCTGTCGATAAAAAAATTGAGGTTAAAAATTTTGGACCTTGGACAATTAAGCAAAACCAATTTGCTGTTCAACCGCCAATTGATATTCTGCAGCATAACTTCACTGTCCGTATACATTTAGATGATACCGATGAGGATAATGGTGCATTGAAAGTTATTCCAAAATCTCATTTAAAAGGAATTTATAGAGCAGAAACGATTGATTGGACCATTGAAAGAGAAACCATTTGTAAGGTGCCAAAAGGTGGTATAATGATAATGAAACCTTTATTATTACACAGTTCTTCAAAAACCAAAAACAACAATAAGCGAAGAGTTATCCATATAGAACTTTCTAATATCGAATTGCCTCACGAGTTGCAATGGGCAGAAAGGAATAATATCTAACAACAGCACCTTTAATTATTAAAGGCGATTAATTGTTTTAAAATCCTTTTTTCACTATATTCATTCTATGAAAAGATTAACAATTTTAATTTTGTTAATCATCCCTTTTCTATTGTGTACTTCTTGGGGCTTTTTTGCGCACCGGCGGATTAATCAATTGGCCATATTCACTTTGCCTGCCGATATGATTAATTTCTATAAAACTGGCAATAAATACATTACCGAACACGCTGTAGACCCAGACAAACGCAGGTACATTGATACGCTCGAAGCGCCACGGCATTATTTGGATGTAGAGAACTACGAAGAAAAGATCGACAGCATTCCAGAAAAATTTAATGATGCCTTAGCCAAATACGGACAAAAGAAATTGAACGAAAATGGAATTGTGCCTTGGCAAATTCAACGTACTTATTATAGTTTAGTTAAGGCTTTCAAAACCCACGATTCGCTTAAAATACTGAAGTACTCTGCAGAGCTCGGTCACTACATTGGTGATGCTTATGTTCCTTTGCACACCACAAATAACCACAACGGACAATTAACCAATCAAGTTGGCATTCACGCTTTTTGGGAAAGTAGAATTCCAGAATTATTTGCTGGCAATTATAATTTTTTGGTAGGTAAGGCAACTTATATAGAAAATCCACTAAAAGCAGCTTGGGCAATAGTTAAACATTCTCACAGTTTATTAGATAGCGTTTTATTATTGGAAGCAAAGCTGAACAAAATCTTCCCCTCCGACCAAAAATATAGTTTTTCTGAAAGAAGCAACGTGGTAATGAAACAATATTCTGAAGCTTATACCAAAGCTTATCAGGATAAAATGAATGGAATGGTAGAAAAACAAATGCGTTCTGCAATTATCACCATTGGTTCATTTTGGTTTTCCGCGTGGGTAGATGCTGGTCAGCCAGAGCTAAAAAACTTAATTAAACTAGAACCAGACCCAGAAGAAAAGAAATGGACTGAAGCACAAGAGAAAAAGTATAAGGAAGGTAAGATTATTGGTAGAGAGAATTAATTATTGTTCGTCATTTCGAAATGAGCGTTTCGCGATTGAGAAATCTGAAAATTTTCAGTACTGATATAACAATACCAATGCAATATTAAATAGATATCTCCTCGCTGCGCTGCGTTCCTTTAGATTAGCAAATAATAATTTTATACGCTATTATCATTATTGTAGAGTTTCTTTTTGCTACTTTTTCTTTGTTAATAACGTTGTATATTGTTAATAAAGTTAACGACGGTGA
>SEBM01000022.1 GCA_004296145.1 Flavobacterium sp. | reverse complement strand
CATTAAAATTAATTTTCTCAGTAGGTTCTGTTTTTACATTTACTTCTGCAGAAAACTTTTCCTGAGCTTTCATACCGAAAAATGAAATGGAGAAAACCGAACAAATTAAAAATCTTATTTTCATTACTTAATTATTGGCTCAAAAGTAGGAGGCTGATGGTTTTAAAAAAAAGAAGATATATGTATGGTACTTTTTGATAGACTAAACAGCCTTTTTTAAGGCTGAATGATATATTAAAGGCCCTAACTCTGTTATAGATGAATTTCTGCTATTTATAGTTCAAAAATGCAGGACTGTATATGTTATTATGTGATGCAGAACAGTCCAGTCTATATTTGTTCAAAAATAGGATTATGAATAAGTTTATATTGATGTTGTTATTTGCCTTTGCGCTATTCTCATGTGGTACAGACACAGATGCAGGCGAATTTGTTGTAGGTTCAGATTATCTCGCTGTAAACAACAAGGTTATCCTGATTGATACAGTTACTGTAGATATGTCTACAATAAATTTTGATTCGCTTGTTACATCAGGTCAAAGCAGAATTTTAATAGGTAATTATGAAGATCCTGTTTTTGGAAAAATAAAATCAGATAGTTATTTTCAATTAAGTGCAAAATCATATTCCTTGTTAAGCGGTGGTTCAGATACAGAATCGGTTAATTATGTATTTGACTCCATTTCGATGATTTTAAAATACAATAATTACTATTACGGAGATACTACTCAGGTACAGAAGTTTGATATCCATAAAGTGCTGCAAAAGATAAAACCAAATACAGACGACGATAGTTTTTATAATAACTCAGTTCTAAGTTATAGTCAGGAAAGTTTGGGTTCTGTTTCATATAAACCCAGACCTACAGAAAAAGATTCGATTAATATAAAAATGGATCCTGTTTTTGGTTCAGAAATTTTTCAAAAAATAAAGAAAAGAGAAATTACAGATTTCACCAGTTTTTCAGAATATTTAAAAGGACTTGTTCTGGTGTCATCTATCGCAAATTCTTCTAGTGTTATTGGTTTTAGTACAAGTACAAGTGTCGTCAGAATGTATTATTCAAAATATCAAAGTGATGAAGAAAAATCATATTATATAGATTTTGTAATTAGTGATACAGGAAAACAATTTAATTCCATTTCATCAGACAAAACAGGAACTTTACTCCAGAACCTTCCAATTTCGAGTAGTAAATTATCCAGTACATTAACCGACCGGCAGGGATTTATTCAGTCAGGAACAGGAGTTGCCTGTCGATTAGATTTTCCCAACATAAAACAGCTAAAATATATTTCAGATAAAGGAGCAATTGTAGATGCGCAATTGATCTTAAAACCTGTCAATAATTCTTATTCAGAAAAATATCCTTTAGCAGACTCCATACAAGTATATGTTGCCGATAATTTAAACAGAATTAGCAGTCCGTTATTAAATTCAGCATCAGCGACAGTTTATGGCATATTGAATAAAAAAAGCGATGAGTTTAATGAAAATATTGGCTACACATTGTCTGTTGGGAATTTTTTACAAAAGGAAATGCTCAAGAGTGCTGATTCAAGATCTTCTTTGGTTTTGACATTGCCGGGAATTTCTAAAACGGTAAATCGTATTGTTTTAGGAGATCAAAAACATGTGAACAATAAAATTCAACTGAAAATTTATTACATCTCATATTAAATGAAAAATAAGATAATCTTTTTGAGTTGCTTCATCCTGATGTCGCTAACTTCATTTTCTCAAAGTATTTCAAGTTCACCTTACTCGTTGTACGGTTTAGGTAGTTTATACGATGCAGATTTTGGTTCCATTCCTGCAATTGGTTCTTCAGGAATTGCTTTGCCATCCGAAAATTTTATTAATAACCTAAATCCTGCTTCATTAGCATATTTGCCACTCAATCATTTTATGTTTGATCTTGGGGGAAAAGCAATTGCAACTACGTATCAAAGTAGTTCAAAATCAGAAAAGCGTAATAATTTTCAGTTTTCGCATCTGGCTTTTGCTTTTCCGGTAACCAAAAATTCAGGTTTTAGTGTTGCTTTAAGACCTTATTCAAGTGCTACATTCAAAATTTCAAACTTAAAACTTCCAATCTCAGACAGCCAGGAATATTATTATCTTACTGCTGAAGGTTCTGGCGGATTAAACAATTTTGATTTTTCATACGGATACCGATTTGGACAGAAACTGGCTTTAGGAGTTTCCGCAACAATGTTGTTCGGAAACACTACAGATGACAGAAGTTATTTGATCTCAAATTCGATAACCACAATCAATAAAAAAACAGATTATAACGGAGTGCGTGCAACTTTGGGAGCGCAATATAAAATTGATTCTACTTTTACAATCGCGTCGACTTTTAAAATGCCTACGAGAGTCAAAGCGTCAAAAGTTCAAAGTGTGCAAACATTAACGAATAGTGTAGAAACTTCTATTGAATCTGATGTGGCATCTGATACTGACGATTATTATATGCCTTTGGAAGTTGGAATCGGAATTAGCAAACGTTTCAAAAATAATCTGAATATGACTTTAGATTATGAAAAAAGTTTGTGGAATAATACCAATCAATCAGACTTATATGGTGATTTTGTAAATCAGGATCGATTTGCACTTGGTTTTACCTTTAGTACCAAAAAAAATATCCGAAAATATTGGGATAGAATTCAATATGCTGCCGGGGCAAATTTTGACACGGGTTATCTTGAAGTCGATGGAAAAAGAGTAAACAACGCATCAATTTCAATCGGCCTTGCATTGCCAATAGAAAACACTTTGTCAGCTTTACATATTTCTTATTCCTATGGACAAAAAGGGCAAATCTCAGACAATCTTATAAAAGAAAATTATCACAAAATATCTCTCAATTTAGCTTTGGATGGAATTTGGTTCGTCAAGCGAAAAATTGAATAACTAAAAATCCTTTTGTATAACAGGATATTTATTATCTAAAATTGATTTTAATACAGAAGGATTTGAGTTTACATAAAACACAGGTTCGCTGCTTTCAGTATCGGTAAAGCCAACTTTTTCACGCAGGATATTTTGAGTCTGACGCGCAACTGCTTCTCCTGAATCTATAATTTTTATATGTTCAGGAAGAATCTTTTGAATCTGCGGAATAAGGTACGGGTAATGACTACAACCCAAAACCAAATAATCAATATTAGCTTCAATCATGGGTTGCAAATAAGTCTCCAGCAATTGTGTCATTTCAGGAGAATTAAGATTGCCATCTTCAATAAGCTGAACCAGGCCATGTCCGACCTGCTCAATTATAGTTGTGTTTTGAAACATCTCTGCAGTTTTGTTAAACAATTCACTGTTAAGGGTTCCTTTTGTAGCTAAAATTCCAATGACTTGCGTTTTAGAATTATTAGCAGCTGGTTTTATAGCCGGTTCAATTCCAATAAACGGAATATCATATTCTTCACGCAGTTCTCTAATGGCATTTGTAGTCGCGGTATTGCAGGCAACAACAATAAGTTTGCAATTATTTGCAATTAGAAAATCAACATTTTTTTTACTCAAAGCAACAATCTCTTCCTTGGTTCTCTGACCATAAGGAGCATTTTTACTGTCTGCCAGATAAATGGTTTTTTCATTCGGAAGTAATTCGTGAATGGCGCTCCAAATGGAAGTTCCCCCAATACCGGAATCAAAAACGCCTATAGGATTGTTGTTTGTCATAAGACAAAGTTACATATTTCTTAGTTTTTCTACAATCAGGTTTTTAAATAAAATATTATTTAAATGTAAAAAAAATACTATATTTACGTTTAACCTTAAAACAATTTAAACTATGAAAATTATTAAAAATTTATCTGCAGAAAAATTAACAAGGGAAGAATTAAAACAAATTAATGGAGGGACACATCCTGAATGTCATACAGGTAAAGTCTGTTATCGCGGAAGAGATAAAAATGGTATTATCCTTTGGGATTGTGTGCCATTGACAACTGAATGTCCTGATGTAGAATAAAATATTTAATAAAGAGAAGCTAATAAAAAAGCTTCTCTTTTTATTTTGAATCTCAATGATTCAGGATATTTCTATATCTTTGTCACATGAAATTAATTTGGTTTTTGTTTTCAATTTATCTGGTTTCATTGTCATTACTTCCTTGCAATGACATAGATGATTGTACTTCATTTGCAAAAACAGAACTTCATAAAAACCATACTTCCGAGAAGAAATCCGATTTTCAAAACGATCAGTGCACACCATTTTGTTCTTGTGCCTGTTGCGGAATACATGGTTTTCAATTTCAAAAGCATACTTTCACAGAAGAAAAAAACATCAATTTTGCTGAAACCAAAAGACAGAATAATTTTTATGCTTTTAATACTTACAAAGCAATTTATTTAGGTATTTGGCAGCCTCCAAAATTAAGTTAAATCAATATTGAGTTACTCAAAGTTTTTCTTTGGGTATTATTTACTATTTATTTAATTTAAATCAAATGACAAAATATATTATTATTTTGGCTATGCTCGTGTGTTCTTATACGTATAGTCAAAACACTTTAAAAGTTATCGTAAAAGATAGCAAAACTCAGGAAAACCTTATTGGTGTTTCAGTTCAGGTTCAGAAAACTAATATTTCAGGTATAACAGATAATAATGGGATTTTAGAATTAAATTCTATCGAAGACGGAACACATGAAATTAGTTTTAGTTTTTTAGGTTATGAAAATTCACTCATTAGCGTAATTCTTCCACAAAGCAATAATGAACTTTTAACTGTTGAATTAGTTCCAAGCGATGAAGAAGAGTTAGATGAGGTTATTGTACAATCTACACGTACTAGCAGAACAATAAGAAACACACCAACGCGTATTGAATCAATAGATGCAGAAGAGTTAGATGAAAAAGCCAATATGAAGCCGTCAAACGTAAGTATGGTTTTGCATGAAAGTACAGGGCTGCAAGTACAGCAAACATCTGCCACCAGCGGTAATGCCAGTATTCGTGTGCAGGGACTTGACGGACGATATACACAATTATTGAAAGATGGTTATGCCAACTTTGGAAATTTTGCAAGCGGATTAAGTATTCTTGAAATTCCTCCTCTTGATTTACAACAAGTTGAGGTAATCAAAGGGCCATCATCTACATTATACGGAGGCGGTGCAATTGCCGGTGTCATTAATTTTATTTCAAAAACGCCAAAAGAAAAGGGAGAGTATAATTTTATTCTCAATCAATCTAACATTGGACAGACAAATATTGGAGGTTATGCCTCACAACGAAAAGGAAAATTTGGCTATTCAATTCTCGGTTTGCTTAATTTCCAGAAAGCTTATGATGTTGATGATGATGATTTTTCTGAAGTTCCAAAATCACACAATTTCACTATAAATCCAAGAATATTTTATTATCCTTCAGAAACCTTGAGTTTTATGCTTGGAAATAGTTTTACTAAAACAAATATGGATGGAGGAGATATGAATGTCATTGCAGGAAATCCAGATGCCAATCATACTTATTTTGAAAAGAATAAGACAATGAGAAACACAACAACTTTTGAGTTGGATAAGAAATTTGAAAACCAAAACAGTTTTAAGCTAAAACAAAGTTTAAGTTTTTTTGACCGAACAATCAATATTCCCGATTATGAATTCTCAGGTTTAAATACAAATGCTTTTACCGATGCTTCGTATGTTATAAACAGAGAAAAGTACAGTTTAATTACCGGTGTAAATTTGGTATATGATAATTTTGAAGAGCGAAATACAAATACTTTAAACGGAAAATCATTTACAACCGGAGTATATGTTCAACATACTTGGGACGTTTCAGAAACAGTAAAACTCGAAAACGGATTGCGACTTGATAATGTCTCATATTCGAATATAAATTTCTCTAAAAATCAAACATTTATTCTGCCGAAACTTTCAGCATTATTCAAAATAGATTCACAGTGGAGTAGTAGGGTGGGCGCTGGTTTGGGTTACAAAATTCCAACAGTATTTACAGAACAGACTGAAACTGTCCAGTATCAAAATGTACAGGCTTTGCAAAATGTAAAAGCAGAAAGAAGTATCGGAGCCACAGCAGATATTAACTACAGAGGTCAAATTTGGCCAGATCTGAAGTTTTCTGTTAATCAGATGTTCTTTATTACAGAAATTAATAAACCGTTGGTTTTGCAGACAAATGCTGATAACTTGTTTTTTGCAAATGCTGAAGATCCCGTATTGAGCAGAGGTTTTGAGACTAATTTGAAATTTATTTATAAAGAAGATTTTAAGCTTTTTGCCGGATATACATTTACAGATGCAAAAGCAAAATATTTAACCGGAAACCAATTTTTGCCTCTATTGCCTAGAAATAAAGTTAATTTAGCCTTGATTTACGAAAAGGAAAATAATTTTAAAATGGGATTAGAAGGCTATTTTACCGACGAACAATTTTTGTACGACGGAACCAAAACACCGACTTATTGGGAGTTTGGTTTTATGATCGAAAAAACATTATGGAAGAAGTTTGCATTTTTTATCAATTTTGAAAACTTTACAGACACCAGACAAAGTAATTATAAAAGTGTAGTAAACGGAAATCATAATGCACCAACATTTGATGATATCTGGACACACACAGAAGGTTTTACAATCAATGGTGGTGTAAAGATTAAACTCTAAAAAAAAACGGCTTAACTGAAAAGTTAAGCCGTTTTTTATGATTTTTTGTTTTTTAGAATCCTAAGTCTTTTTTAACATCAGCAGTAATGTTTGGACCATCAGCTAATAAAAGAGTAGAACCATCTAATACATATTGGAAACCTTTTGCTTTTCCAACTTTTTGGATAGAAGCTCTAACTTTTTCCATTAAAGGTTTTACGATGTCGTTTTCTTTTTGTTGTAGTTCTTTTTGTGCATTGTCTCTGTAATCAACAATTCTTTTTTGCATGTCCTGAACTTCTTTAGAACGCTCACCATTTACAGCTTCAGTTACAGTAGCAGCTTCAGCTTCATACTTTTTGATTTTTACTTGGTATTCGTCAACCATTTTTTTGTATTCAGTATCGTATGTACCACTTAATTTTTGCAATTGATTTTGAGCGTCAAGCATTGCAGGCATTTTCGACATAATCTCGCTAACATCAACATGAGCTACCTTAGCCTGTGCGTTCATTGTGTTACTCGCTCCTAAAACTAACATAGCAGCAATTAGTAAAGTTTTGATTTGTTTCATCATTTTTAAAATATTAATTAATTATTGGTCGTATTTGTTTTTTGTGTTTCGGCTTCTTTTGCTTTTTTAGCCGCTTCTCTTTCTTCTAAAATTTTCTTTTTTCTCTCTTCTAATTCTTTTTTACGTTGTTCGTAAAGTTTTTGTCTTTCTTCTGCTTTATTTTCTGTTGGAGTTGCAGGCTCTGTTGTGGTTGCCTTTTGCTCTGTAGTTGCTGCAGGTTTAGACGCATTGTCTGTTTTTGTTGTTTCTGTTTTTACTGGTTCAGAAACCGTGCCATTTTTTTTAGCTTCTCTCTCTTCGAGTATTGCTTTTCTTCTGTCTTCGTATTCTTTCTTCTTCGCGTCTTGTTCCGCTTTTCTGTCCTGAATTAATTTTTCCCTGGCCGCTTTTCTGTCATCCAAAACTTTTTGTCTGTCTTTCATTGCCGGATTTTCATCAATAGCATTCTCAAGACTTTCTTTAGCTTCCTGCTCTTTCAATTGTTTTTTAGTCAATTGTTCACGTTTGTCAGTTCTGTTCAGTACACGAATGACCTGATCACTGATATCAAATCGTTTGTTACTGAAAAGCATTGTCAAATCAGATGATTTATCAAAAATAAAATCATAATTTTTTGCTTCTGCAATATCCTGAACAGCTGTAAAAACCTGATCCTGGATAGGTTTTGCCAAAGCAGCCTTATGGCGCATCAAATTTCCGTCAGCACCAAACTGCTTTTGCTGATAATCCATCATTTCAGTTTCCTGAAACTTAATTTCAGTTTCTCTTTCGTCAATAAGCTCTTTTGTAAGCAAGGCTTTTTCAGTTACAAGACTTTCTTTAAGTTTATTTATTTCTATTTTTTTGGCCTCAATTTCTTGTTTCCACTTTTGCGCTTTTAGCTCAAGTTGCGATTTTGCTTCTTTATAATCGGAAACATTCTCAAGAATATACTCCATATCAATGTAGCCAATCCTTGTCGTTCTAGTCTGAGCCTGACTTGTATTTGCTACAATCAAGGCTAAAAATATAAATAAATATAGTTTTCTCATAACATAACTTTATTTGATGATTTTTAACCAAACGTAATTTCTCTAAAATTGTTGTCCAATAATAAAGTGAGTTTCCCAACCATTTGCTTTATTAGTCACAGATCCTGGCAATGCATCAAATCCATAACCAAAGTCAATTCCTAATAATCCAAACGCAGGCATGAATACACGTAAACCTACACCGGCAGAACGGCTCAAATCAAATGGGTTATATTCTTTAAATGTTGGATAAGATGAACCTGCTTCTAAAAACGTTAATGCATAAATAGATGCTGATGATTTTAATGTAATTGGATAACGTAATTCCATAGAGAATTTATTATATATCGTTGCTCCAATTTGTTCTCCATTTGCATTTACCGGCGTTAACGAGTTGTTTGGATAACCTCTTAACTGAATAGTTTCTCTACCATCCATTGAGTAGTTTGCCATTCCGTCTCCTCCTAAGTAAAAACGCTCAAATGGTACAACACCACGTGCCTGATCATAAGCTCCTAAGAAACCAAATTCGGTTAATGTTCTTAAAACTAGTTTTCCGTAAACTTTAGTATACCAGTCTGCTTTAAATTTTACTTTATAATATTCTAACCAATTGTATTTTTTCTGATCGACTTTACCCTGATCAGTTGCTGCTTCCTGATAAGTGCTAACTTTATTACCGCTTGCATCAATGTAATCACCAGCTTTAACCATTTGACCATTTGCATCTCCTGAAGTAGCATCTACAGTAGCTTTCAATTTGTATTCCTCTTTATCGCCTAATGTTGCGTAATCTATTTTATTAAATAATGAATAAGGAGGTGTAACTTTTGCAGAGATACTAAACTCAGATCCATAAGTTGGGAAGATCGGGTTTACCCCTTTGTTACTTCTCGAAATTCCAATTGTGTAGGCTAAGTTTCTTGATGCACCATTACCAAAAGTAAACAAACCTGTATTATAATTATTTAAATCATAATGTTGGTAACTAACTGATTGTGAAAGAACAAAATAATCATCAGGTACAGTTAATCTTTTTGCTAAACCAACTTGTATTGTAAAAATATTAAAACTTTTGCTTCTGTCAACGTCTCTTGTTATATAATTGTTTAAGAACTGTTTACTATACGAAATAGACGAACTAAACTGTACAGGTTTTTTTCCTCCAAACCACGGTTCTGAAAACGATACGCTATAAGTCTGGAAATAAGTACTTCCTTGTAAACGAAGTGAAACTTTTTGTCCATCTCCCATTGGCAGTGGCTTATAGGAATTTTTATTGAATATGTTTCTTGCAGAGAAATTGTTAAATGACAATCCCAGAGTTCCAATGAAGCCTCCTCCACCGTAACCTCCCTGAAGTTCTACCTGGCTTGATCCTTTTTCAACAACGTGATATTCAATATCAACGGTTCCTGCAGCAGCATCTACATTTTTAAATTTAGGATCAATTGCTTCCGGATCAAAAAATCCTAATTGTCCAATCTCACGAATAGTTCTTACTAATTGCTCCTTACTGTATTTTTCACCAGGTTTGGTTCTCAATTCACGGTAAATAACGTGGTCATTCGTTTTATCATTTCCAACAACAGAGATTTTATTAAAGTAAGCAATAGGGCCTTCTGTAACTCTAATTTCGAAGTCGATTGTGTCGTTAACTGTTTTTACCTCTACAGCATTGATATTAGAAAACAAATAACCATTGTTTTGGTATAAGTTTGTAATGTCTTCTGCGTCTGGTTTTGTTTTGTCTGCAATTCTTTTTTCAAGTAAAACTCCGTTATAAGTTTCTCCTTTTTTGATTCCTAAATAACGGTTTAATAATTGATCAGAATAAACAGTATTTCCTAAGAACTTAATATTTCCAAAGTAATATTTGTTTCCTTCTTCTAATTTAATTTTGATAGCAAGCATATTTTTTTGCTTGTTATAAGTAACTGAATCGTAAATGATACGAGCATCGCGATATCCTTTTTCTTTATAGGTCGCAATTACTTTTTCTAAGTCTGTTTTATACTTTTCAGGAATAAACTTCGAAGCTTTAAAAACACGTAATATGTTTTTTTGTTTCGTGTCTTTCATTGCAGATCTAAGCTTACTGTCACTAAGCTGCGTATTTCCAATAAAGTCTATACTGCTAATTTTTACCTTATCACCTTTATCAACCCTTACAAGCATGTTTACCTGGTTACCCGCAGTGGAGTCAGGAGTGTTTGTAATGGTAACTTTAGTGTTATAAAAACCATCTTTTTTATATTTATTTTCGATATAATTCTTGGTAGTCGTAATAAGGTTTTCGTTAACAATTTTGTTTTTAGTCAAATTGTTATCCTTAATTAAACCTTCTACCTTGCTCTTTTTGACACCAACAAATTTAACTTCATTTAGCTTAGGAAGTTCAACAATGTTTAAGTCCAGATAAATACTATCGTTATCAACTTTATTTACGTAAAAAGCAATTTCGTCGAAAAGGCCAAGTTTGCCTAATTTCTTAATTGCACCACTAATTTCTTCGCCTGGAACAGTTATTTCCTGTCCTTTTTGAAGACCAGAAAAAGTAACAACTGTTTGTTCATTGAAGCTTATTTTACCAACAACAGAAACTTTAGCAAGAATATATTTTTTTCCTTGGTCAAAAGGAACTCTTTCTTGTGCTTTTATTTGTGAAAAACTACCCAAAAGAAGTAGGGTAAGGACTATCTGTATTCTTTTTTGTAACACTAAAAAATTATTTAATTTGTTCACTGGTTTTTCCAAATCTACGTTCTCTTTTTTGATAACTAATAATAGCCTCATATAAATCCTGGTCTTTAAAGTCTGGCCACAAGACATTAGTAAAATATAATTCTGCATAGGCAATCTGCCAGAGCAAAAAGTTACTTATTCTATGTTCTCCACTTGTTCGTATTAATAAATCTACATCAGGTAAATTTTGCGTGTAAAGATGCTCATTTATAATTGAATCGTCAATAGTGTCTATTGAAATTATATTATTTTTAACTTTATCACTGATGATTCTCACAGCATTTACCAATTCTTCGCGTGATCCGTAACTTAACGCCAGAGTTAATGTAAGACGTGTGTTGTTTTTTGTTTTCTCAATAACATCCAAAAGCTCTTTTTGTGCTGTTTTTGGTAATTTATCAAGATTTCCAATTGCATTAAGCCTGATGTTATTTTCCTGCAAAGTCGTAAGCTCTTTTTTTAATGAATTGATCAATATTTTCATTAAAGCTTCTACTTCCAGTTTTGGACGATTCCAATTTTCTGTAGAAAAGGCATATAAGGTTAAATACTCAATACCAAGCTGAGCACAGGTTGTAATAGTTTTTTTTACAGATTTTGTTCCGTTTTCGTGACCAAAAGCTCTTAAAAAACCTTGTTGTTTGGCCCAACGACCATTGCCGTCCATAATAATGGCCAGATGTTTGGGTAAATTGGTTTGATCAATAGAGTCTAGTAAGTTCATTTTATTATTCTGCACAATAGCAAGGTTTTTGTCCAAAGGTATACGTTAAAGTAAGTCCAGAGAAAACATACCAATCATTGTTGTTTAAATTTCCAAAGCGTAACGGTGCTAAATTTCCATTGCTGGGATTGCTTCCGTCAATATCATCAGTAAAAGTATAGCGCGCACCAACTTCGGCTGCTAAAATTAAATGAGGTGTTACATTTGATTTTACACCTAATATAATAGGTATAGCAAACGAACTTGAATTTTTATCTTTTCTTGTCTGTCCTCCTGATATATATAATTCATCGTAGTTAAAATAACTTAAACCTGAAAATATATAAGGTGTAACTTTTGTATGATAATCATGCAGATTGAAATCAAAAAAATTAAACTCTAACCCGGCAGAAAGTTCTTTAAGGTTGTTTTTAAATTTATGACCTCTTTTGTTTCTTCCTCCTTCGTCAGAGTCAAAATCATTTCCGGTAATATCAGACTGAGTATAAGAAAAACGGTAGGAATGACGTGGGCTTTTATTCCATTTGTATAAAATACCAAAAGCTAATTTTTCCGGTGCAATGTAATTTGTTTTCCCAACATCACCTACAAAGTTGCTTCCACCTAAAAATACACCAATCTCATTGATTTGAGCGTTTAGTGTAATGAAGGGGAAAAAACATAACAATAAATTAAAAATTTTCTTCATTTAATTCAAAATTGCGTGCAAATATAATAATTATCGATACGAATCAATGTTTCTTTAGTTAAATGTGCTCTTTTTTCAGTTTACAATATGATTTTGAGACATTTACTGATGATTCGATACATGCAAAACGGAAAAAAGTATTAGAATCGTATAGTCGTAAATCAGAAAAGAGATTAATTTCTCTTATCTTCTCCCCAAAGCAATTTATTTCTAAGGGTTTTTAAGAAAGTTTCGCCTGGAATTTCAACCATTTTAATTTTGAAATCTGTTTTTTTGATTGTCAAAACTGACTCATTTTTTACAGAAGAAATTCGGGAATCCAATGAAACTAAATATTGATCTTCTCTTCCTGAAACACGAAGTTTTATTTCTGTATCGTCAGGAATAACAAGTGGTCTTGCCGTTAAATTATGAGGGGCAATTGGGGTAATTACTAAACTTTTTACATCTGGCGTTAATAGGGGGCCTCCACAACTCAAAGAATATCCTGTAGATCCGGTTGGTGTAGATATAATTAATCCATCTGCCCAGTAGGAATTTAGATATTCATTATTTAAATAGGTTTCGACAGTAATCATCGAGGTAGTGTCTTTTCTGCTAACGGTAACTTCATTCATTGCAAAGTTTAATTCTGCAATACTCTCAATTTCTGGTTCACAGGTTAAACTTAGTAACGTTCTCTCAGAAGTAGTGTAGTTTTTTTCAATTACAAACTTTAAAAAACTGTCAATATTTTCTTTTTGAACTGTTGCTAAAAAGCCCAATCTTCCTGCATTAATTCCTAAAATAGGAACACCTGAATTACGAACCAGAGTTGCCGCTCTTAAAAGAGTACCGTCACCACCAATACTAATTAACATTTCAAAACTATCATCTAATGAAGTGCTTGGCGAAAAAGTATTGTATTCTTTTTTAATCAGCTCTTTTTCATAAAGCATTTTAAGAAAATTTTCTTCAATAACCATTTCAACATTATTGGATTTGAAAAACAAGAAAATGTCCTTGATAATTGGCTCGGTACTATTTTGGTAATATTGTCCGTATATGGCTACTTTCATTCTTTTTAATTAGATAATGAAGAAATGCGTTAATTTGATAATTTATTAGTTGAGATCATTTTCTAATTTTCTCATTGACCAATTTTCTAATTTAAATATTAAGGTATTTGTCTAAATAATCAGAACGTTCTTTTAAACTGTTGATGTAGGTATCTTCCTGATGTTCTGATATAATTTCGTAATTATATCTTCTGAAAGTCTGAATAATTTCATTCATTGCTCCTAATCCAATTTTTATTGTAATCTGAACATTCTCCAGATCAGCTTCAGAAATAAAACAGCCCAAAATTTTACCATTATTACTTTCTACAATCTGAGTGATCTGACTCATAGAATAATCTACTAATCCTTTTTGTACTATGATAATACCGCCCTGCTCTTTTAAGAAAGGAGTTTCCTTGAAAAATTTCATGATGTCTTCCATTTCATAATATCCGACATAGCTGTTATTTTCATCAAGAACAGGAATTGTATTGGTGTGATTTTTAGCAAAAACTTCTAACACATCTAGCCAAATCATTGATTTTCTGGCAAAAAAACGTTCTAAAGTATATTTGTAATCAATAGCTTTTTTGTCTATATCAAAAGTTTCAACGTCATCAGAAGCAATGCTTCCTATAAAAATACCATTTTCCAAAACCGGAAAATGAGAAAAATTTAAGTCGGCAAAAAAGTCCTGAACCGACGCTATCGTTTCCTGGCTATCGATTGCTCGAAAATCGTTTGTGATATAGTTGGTAATTTCTGTCATAAATCAATTGTAGATATTTGCTGCAAAATAATCAAAAAATAGCAAAAACTGCTACGTTTTACTTTGTATTTTTGTCGTAACAAATATAATGTTACTAGAATTAAATTATCTGTTTATATGACAAAATTAAGTGTAAATATCAATAAAATAGCAACTCTGCGAAATGCGCGTGGCGGAAATGTTCCTGATTTATTAAAAGTAGCAACAGACATCCAGAAGTTTGGAGGGCAGGGAATCACGATTCACCCACGTCCGGATGAGCGCCATATTCGTTATCAGGATGCCAGGGATTTAAAAGCTATTGTACATACAGAATATAATATCGAAGGAAATCCACAGCATAATTTTATCGATTTGGTTTTAGAATGTAAGCCTGATCAGGTTACTTTGGTTCCGGATGCAATTGGTGCTATTACATCTTCTGCGGGTTGGAATACCATAAAAAATCAGGATTATTTAATTGAAGTTATTCAGGAATTTCAAAGAAACGGAATCAGAACTTCGATTTTTGTTGATCCGGTTTTGGAAATGATCGAAGCGGCAAAAAAAACAGGAACAGACAGAATCGAATTATATACTGAAGCTTTTGCGCACGAGTATAGCTTAGGAAATAAAAACGGAATTGATCCTTATATTAAAGCAGCAGAATTGGCAAACGAATTAGGTTTGGGAATTAATGCCGGACATGATTTGAGTTTGGATAATATTCAGTTTTTTAAACAAAATATTCCGGGACTTTTAGAAGTTTCTATTGGTCACGCCTTAATTGCAGAAGCACTTTATCTTGGTTTAGATAATGTGGTTAATATGTATCTGCAAAAACTAAAATAATTTAAGCAAATTATGCTTTAAAAATTGAGTAAAAAAAAATCTGGTTTTTAGGCCAGATTTTTTTTTTGAAAGTTTTCAGGTAAACGGAATTTTTATAGATCCGTTTTCATGTTTATAGTAAATACTACAACACCATTAATTATAGCTTCAATATTTCCAGAATCATTAAGATTTATATATTGTATGTTTCCTACGGGTATGTTTGGCCCTACAGTTTTAGAAACATTCCCTTTAAAAAGTAATAAAACATTTTCTCTTATTTCCAGATATATATTTGAAGAAGTTGCGTTGCTAAATTTGATGTTTGGAGATATGTGTCCATGGTCTCTAAATTCTACATTGCTATATAAAACTAATTTTCCTGATCTTATATATAAAGTATAATTTCCATTTGGTGAAGTTAATCTATTGTTTGCAGTTATTCTGTCGCCTGCGTATAATTTAGATTTTACAGGAAACGGAAAAGCTTTTGCAATAAACATTCTGTCAGTAATTGATAGGGAAGAGATAAATGGTATAGAAAATCCATTTGTTGTAAAAGAAGCAGGAAATGAATACGTCATTACTGATGAAGAGTCGTATGGTGTATAAGTATTGTAATAACTAGTTGGTAAAGCATTAAAAATTTGACTATCAACCTGCTCCTTACTCCATCCGATAACTCTTTGGTAATAATCATAAACTACTGGTTTATTCCATTGGATATTGGCAGCCGGGCTTTGATTTTCATGGTGAAGACCTAATAAGTGACCGAATTCATGCAAAGTTATACCTCTAATAATTTCATCAGTTGCATTGGGGTTGCTCAATTGTCCAAAATTGATTGATCTTCCAAATGTATAATTGCTGCCTGTTTCAAAGAAAATTGCTGCATCTGATTCATCATTTGTGCCAACGTAAACAAAATTTAAATTAGCAGCAGATGTCCATTCACTAGCATACTCTTTGATTTTATTCTGAAGTTCAACAGAACCTCCAACAAATCGAATTCTTATAGTTTGGCCTGTAATCCAGCTGTTGTTGTTTTTAAATACAGCATTTCCTTTTGAGGTTGTGCTTGTATTCAATGTTTTTTCTAATGTTGTACAAACAGGAAACTCAGTTTTAGATAAGTTTTCTTTATTGATTAATTAATGGTACCTTTGATCTGAATGCTAGCTAATTACAAGTCGATGGGTGCACCGGAGATGTGTGGTTTACGGATTCGGATGATTCTACGACGATTTACTCTGATGGTATGATCAAAAGTTACCACTAGG
>SEBM01000021.1 GCA_004296145.1 Flavobacterium sp. | reverse complement strand
ACAATTCTTTTTTAATAAACAAATGTTTAGCCCGCTTTTTTTTAGTTAAATTCAAAAAGCTTTTTTTACCTCTGTTTATCTTCGGAATTGCTATATTTGTGGATTAAAAAATTGTAATCATATGGATAAAAATATATCTCCTGCTAAATCGGGATTAATGTTTGGCGTTTTATTTGGAACTATAATGGTTTTAGAGTTTGTCATTATGTATGTAATTGGCATGAAATCATTGGTTAACAGCAGTGCCGGTATAGTTGTAAACCTGGCAAATTATTTGGTTTTGCCTATCCTGTTTATATTTTTAGGATGCAATAATTACAAGAAAAACATTAATAATGGTTTTATATCTTTTTCTGAATGCTTAAAAATCGGCGTTTCGATTACCGTTATTGCAGCATTAGTGTATGGAATTTTTAATGTTATTTTCAACTTTATATTCCCTGAGTTTATAAATGAAATGTTGGAAATTTCTAAAATGGGAATGCTAAAACAAAATCCAAACATGACTGATAAAGAATTAGAAATGGGACTTGGAATGGTTAAAAAATTCATGAATCCGCTAATTGTTTTCCCTGTAACACTTGTCATGTATGCATTCTTTGGCTTAATATACTCGCTAATTGTAGGAGCTATTGTCAAGAATGAAAAACCTTATAGTCTATAATAAAAAATAAATGAATTTATCTATACTTATACCGCTTCTTAACGAGGAGGAATCACTACAAGAACTCTATTCGTGGATTATTAAAGTGATGCAATCTAACAATTATTCTTATGAAATCATTTTTGTAGATGATGGAAGTACCGATAATTCCTGGAATATTATTGAAGGTTTTTCTAATGATAATGCCAATGTAAAAGGCATTCGTTTCATGAAGAATTTTGGAAAATCACAGGCTTTACATGCCGGTTTTGCAAAAGCCAAAGGTGATGTTATTATCACTATGGATGCCGATTTACAAGACAGTCCTGATGAGATTCCCGGATTATACGAAATGATCACAGCTGAAAAATATGATTTGGTTTCGGGCTGGAAAAAGAAACGTTATGATTCTGTTGTTGCAAAAAATCTTCCTTCAAAATTATTTAACTGGGCGGCAAGAAAAACTTCCGGAGTTGAATTGAACGATTTTAACTGCGGATTAAAAGCATACAAAAATACTGTTGTCAAAAACATAGAAGTTTCGGGCGAAATGCACCGTTACATTCCGGTTTTGGCAAAAAATGCCGGTTTTAATAAAATTGGCGAAAAAGTAGTAATTCACCAGGCTCGTAAATATGGAGAAACCAAATTTGGAATGGATCGTTTTATAAACGGTTTTCTGGATTTGATTACGATTTGGTTTTTATCACGCTTCGGAAAAAGACCAATGCACTTATTTGGTTTATTAGGTTCTATTATGTTTGTAATTGGTTTTTTACTGGCTTTATATTTAGGAATAGACAAATTGTTTATTCACAAAACAAGTCGCCTGATTACAGAAAGACCTCATTTTTATTTATCAATAACATCAATGATAATAGGAACACAATTATTCCTGGCCGGTTTTCTTGGCGAGATTATTTTGAGGACTAAAAACAACGAAGAACGTTATAAAATAGAACGACAAGTTAATTTTTAACGAAAGCCAATCCTAAAAAAAGAAAGGCAATGTTTTGTGACACCACGAAACACAAAAGATATAGTCCCGATAGTATCGGATGTAGGATTATCCCTGAAAAAAACTTATCTTTAGTTTAAAACTTTAAAAAGACATTTACATGAATATAGCACCTAATATTTTAAATGCTGTAAACGAATGGCTCACGCCAACATTTGACAACGAAACACAAGCAGCCGTTAAGGAATTAATGACTACGTCACCAAAAGAACTTGAGGAAAGTTTCTATAAAAACCTTGAATTTGGAACTGGCGGAATGCGTGGTGTGATGGGAATTGGAAACAACAGAATTAATAAATATACACTTGGAAAAAACACGCAGGGCCTTTCTGATTATCTGCATCAGGTTTTTCCAAATCAGCCTTTGAAAGTTGTTATTGCTTATGATTGTCGTCATAACAGTAACACACTGGCTAAAGTGGTTGCAGATGTTTTTTCTGCAAACGGAATTCAGGTTTATCTATTTTCTGATTTAAGACCAACTCCGGAATTATCTTTTGCCCTTAAATATTTGGGTTGTCAATGCGGAATCGTACTTACAGCTTCACACAATCCGCCTGAATATAATGGATATAAAGTGTACTGGGAAGACGGAGGACAAATTGTTCCGCCGCAGGATGCTGAAATCATTACTATTATCGAAAACTTAAATTACGATAAAATCAAATTTCAGGCAAACGAAAAACTAATTCAATATATTGATACTGAAATTGATAAAGCTTTTATAAAATCATCTATTGAAAATGCGAGTTTTAATACTCCGGCCGAAGCAAAAGAAAACTTACAGATTGTTTTTACTTCTTTGCACGGAACTTCAATAAAATCTATCCCTGATACTTTATCACAAGCAGGTTATACGAATGTGCATATTGTTCCTGAACAAGCAATTCCGGACGGAAATTTTCCAACTGTAAAATCTCCAAACCCGGAAGAGCCGGAAGCGCTTACAATGGCTTTGGCACTGGCAGACAAAACCAATTCTGATATTGTTGTCGGTACAGATCCTGATTGCGACCGTTTGGGTGTTGCCGTGAGAAACAATGATGGAAAAATGATTTTGCTTAACGGAAATCAATCTATGGTTTTGATGACTTCATTTTTATTGAAACAATGGAAAAAAGCGGGCAAAATTAACGGAAAACAATTCGTTGGTTCTACAATTGTTTCGACGCCAATGATCATGGAACTAGCTACAAGTTATGGGGTAGAATGCAAAGTTGGTTTAACAGGTTTCAAATGGATTGCCAAAATGATCAAGGATTTCCCTGAACTTCAATTTATTGGAGGTGGTGAAGAAAGCTTTGGTTTTATGGTTGGTGATGCCGTAAGAGATAAAGATGCTGTTGCCGCTACTCTATTAATCTGCGAAGTTGCTGCACAGGCAAAAGCTGCAGGAAGTTCAGTTTACAAAGAGCTTTTACAACTTTATGTTGAAAATGGTTTTTATAAAGAACATTTGGTTTCCTTAACCAAAAAAGGAATGGAAGGTTTGGAAGAAATTAATCAAATGATGATTAATTTGCGTCAGAATCCTCTAAAAGAAATCAATGGAGAAAGAGTAATTATGGTTGAAGATTATCAATCGTCTATAGCTTTGAATTTATTGACAAATGAAGAGTCAACAATGGATATGCCTAAATCTAACGTATTGATTTATTATACTGCAGACGGGTCTAAAATTTGTGCAAGACCAAGTGGAACTGAACCAAAAATTAAATTCTACATTAGTGTAAATGCAGAAATAGAATCTGTTTCAGACTTTGATGCGGCAGAAAGTTTCTTAGATAATAAAATACAAAACATTATTGCAGACATGCAATTGACTTAATAAATGAGACACAAAATCTTATTTATTAGCATATTATAATTTCGCGCATAAGGTGTGCAAAATTGATAAAGTTCGATATTTAGGGCTCTGGTTTGCATTCACGAAATGCAAATCAGAGTTTTTTTTATAAAAAAAAGCAAAAAGAAATTGAAAACAATCCAATTGGATTAATTTTGTGCATTAAAAAAACACATAAACTAATACTCTAAAGAGCGAATAGTTTAGCAGAAAATAACATCAAAAAAAATAAATGAGTAATTTCAAAAAAATAGTTCCTTATATATATCCGTATAAGAAATACGCATTTTTAAATATTTTCTTTAATATTTTATATGCACTATTTAGCACACTTTCTTTTGTAGCATTAATACCAATGCTTCAGGTCTTATTTGACAAAAGCAAGCAAATCACAGAAAAGCCAGTATTTCATGGCATCATAAAAATTAAAGAATATGGTGAAGACTATTTAAACTATTATATTACAACAACAAAAGGAACGCATGAATCCGGATATGTTTTGTCTGTAATGGTTGCCATTATCATTTCAATCTTTTTATTAAAGAACTTAGCAGATTATTTTGCTATGTTTTTCATCACATTTTTGAGAAATGGGGTCTTAAGGGACATGCGAAATGCTATGTATAAAAAAACACTGGAATTACCATTGGCTTTTTATTCCGAAAAAAGAAAAGGAGATGTGATTTCGAGAATTTCTGCCGATGTAAATGAAGTTCAAAACTCTTTTCTGGCTATACTGGAGCTAATTGTAAAAGAACCTCTGACAATCATTTTTACAATAATTATGATGTTAATTATCAGCGCCAAATTAACTTTATTTGTCTTTATTTTTATTCCTGTTTCCGGTTATATTATTTCATTAATTGGAAAACAACTAAAAAAACAATCTTCAAAAGCACAACAAGAACAAGGTACATTTTTATCAACGATAGAAGAAACAATCGGAGGCTTAAAAGTGGTTAAAGGATACAATGCCGAAAACTACTTCAATACTGTTTTTAAAAATTCGACCGAACGTTTTTTTGAATTATCAAACACGATTGGTAATCGCCAAAATTTAGCTTCTCCTGCCAGTGAATTTATGGGAATTGGTGTAATTGCTATTTTATTATGGTACGGTGGTCAAATGGTTTTAATAGACAAAACACTTGATAGTGCTGCTTTTATTGCCTACATGGGGTTAGCCTATAATATACTGACACCTGCAAAAGCTATTTCTAAAGCTTCTTATGGAGTAAAAAGAGGAAATGCAGCAGCAGAACGTGTTTTAGAAATTTTAGATCAGGAAAACACAATAGCTTCAAAACCAGATGCAGTAGAAAAAACAGGTTTTGATAGTACTATTGAAGTTAAAAACATCAACTTTAAATATCAAGACGAAACTGTTCTGAAAGACTTTTCTCTTGGTATTAAAAAAGGACAAACTGTGGCACTAGTAGGTCAGTCCGGAAGCGGAAAAAGTACAATTGCCAACTTACTGACCCGTTTTTATGATGTAAATGACGGAACTATTTCTATTGACGGAATAAACATCAAAGACATGAACCTGCATTCGCTTCGTGGTTTGATGGGATTAGTCACACAAGACAGTATTTTATTTAATGATACGATAAAAGCTAATATTTCTCTTGGAAAATTAGACGCTACAGATGATGAAATTATCGAAGCTTTGAAAATTGCAAACGCCTATGAGTTTGTAAAAGATTTGCCTTTAGGTATATATACCAATATTGGTGACAGCGGAAACAAACTTTCTGGCGGACAAAAACAACGTTTATCTATTGCGCGTGCGGTATTAAAAAATCCTCCAATCATGATTTTGGACGAAGCAACTTCTGCATTGGATACTGAAAGCGAAAAATTTGTCCAAGTTGCCTTAGAAAATATGATGCAGAACAGAACTTCGATTGTAATTGCTCACCGACTTTCTACGATTCAAAAAGCAGATTTAATCGTAGTTATGCAAAAAGGAAGAATTGTTGAGCAGGGAACTCACGAAGAATTAATTGCTCATAACGGGACTTATAATAAACTGGTAACAATGCAGTCTTTTGAGTCGTAAGATTCAATCTTAAATAAATCCAAACACACATTAAAGAATTATTAAAACTCATCTTAATTTCTTTAATGTGTGTTTATTTTTTTAACTTAGATACAATTAACGAATAAATAGTATAATTCGACAAAATGTATCTAAACAATCCAAACATAAAACTTCCCGAAGATCCTGATACAATAGTTTGGAAATACTTAGATTTATCTAAATTCCTTGATTTACTACTTTCGAAAAAGCTATTCATGTCTCGCTCTGACAAGTTCGAAGATCAATACGAGGGTACTTTTAGTGAACCGACTTACGAAGAGATCAAAAAACTAGCCGTTGATAATCCGGACTTCTTAAATTATTACAAAACACACCGCGAAAAAGTAGCTATAAGCAGCTGGCATATCAACGAATATGAATCCTTTGCCATGTGGCAGATATTCACTCAAAATAGTGAAGGACTGGCAATTCAGTCTACTATTGGAAGACTGCAAAAATCACTGAATCCGGAAAATAATTTTGATCAATATATTGGCGAGGTAAATTACATTGATTATAAAAAAGAATATATCCCGTTTGATGATTTATTCTTTCCTTTTTTATTCAAACGAAAAAGCTTTCAGTACGAACGCGAGGTACGAATCATTACAGACACTTCAAAAAGTACATTAAAACTAAATGACGGTTTGAAAATCAATGTCAATATTAATGAATTGATTGAAAAGATATACATTCATCCAAAATCAGAAAACTGGTATAAAAAACTCGTTATTGAATTGGTAGAGCGTCTGGGTTTTGGTATTGAAATCGAAAAATCAGATTTAGAAAGTGATATTCTTATTTAAGCTTCTAAGTTGCTGAGATACTAAGATGCTAAGTTTTTTTCTTACCTCAGGATTTTACACGAATCAATTTATTTCTAAACATAAACAAAAAGCCTGCTAAAAATAGCAGACTTTTTTATATCAAAAGATTTCGAAATCTTAGAAACTTAGCTTCTCAGCAACTTAGCACCTTAGATAGGTTTATAACTTTTCACTTCCCATTTTTTAGAAGCCAAATCAATATAATTATAGTGCAGGACATCATTTTTATCAAATTGTCCGTTTTGGTTGGTATCTTCAATTGTTCTAAAGTACAAACGGTTTTTAGATTCAATTAAACTCCAGTCAACCAATTCCTGAAAATCTTCTGAAATCTTGGTAAAATTCTCTCCACTGATATTACTTAAATACAATGTTTTAATATCACCTGTATCAATTTTACTGTCCTTATTTGTATCAGAATCTGCTAAAGTGTAAACCATAATTTGGTTTTGAGTTTTATCAGCTACTGTTTTTAAATAAGTCGCTGTTAAGATCAGAAGCGGTTTATCTGTCAAAGGACGAATAGAATCTGAATCTGTTTTTTGAAATTTCAGGTTTTGTAAATATCCTGTAATTTCATACTCTCCCAGATTTGAAATCGTAAAGCTCACATCATTTACACTAGAAGATCCGTAACGTGCTTTTGTTCCTCTTTCAAACACTCTTAAATCACCAACAGGATGAATTAAATAATTCGTTCCTTCCATCTGAATTGGCAAATCGGCAATTTCTATTTGCGAAGAATCTGCCTTGACAGCAACATTTGCTTTATTTGTAGAATCGTAAATTACTTTTGGCGTTGGAGCTTCATCTTTACAACTTGCTAAAGATCCGATAATTACTAAGGCGATATATTTTAAATAATTTTTCATCTGCATCAATTATATTCGATTATCAAATATAGGGTTTTTGATTCTAATATTTATTTTTATTGAATTTTACTAAGGCAAAGATGTTGAGAAGTACTATTCCTAAATAACCTAAAGAAATTGGAATCCATTTCTCTTTAAAAAAAGCAGCTTTCAAAACACGTTCTTCCTCTTCTTTTTTATTTTTTAGTTCCCAATAAGCCTGTTCTCTTATTCGGTCTTGTGTACCACAATTCATTGGATGATAAACGGTGCTGTTTTTTTCTCTTTTTGGAGTATTACTACTCGCTATAACATACATATCATTTCCGTATATCCCCCAGGTCGGAGCTTTTTCTGTAATCAGTATATCGACATTCCTAACAAGAACATCATAATTTGTTTTTGAACCATAATGTATTTTAATTCCATTAATTGTATCTTTATTTGCTATTAACTTTCTAAGATAAAATCTCATTTCGTTAAGATTCTTTCTTTCAGCAAACTCACTTCCATTAAAATTAAAAACTTTATTATTTCTCAGCGTTTCAATTTTATACTTTTCAAAATAACCTTTATCTATCATGCTTAATTCAATGCCGCCATAAACTTTAAAAGAGTCTGTTTTAAAAAAGTAAATTATAAATAGTAACGGAATCAAAACCAAAGAAATCATTCCAGGAACATAAAATATTCTTCTTCTTTTTAGTTGTTCTTTCATCACAACCTCGCATTTAACTTAACGTTAAAAACCCTCGAAGTCATATAATTTGGAATTGCATATTGATTTTTAGAATACACATCACGCACCCAGGTATTTGTAATTGCGTTTTGATTATTGAAAATATTAAAGATTTCAACTCCAACAGACAATTCTTTAAAGTTTTTTAACCAGTTCGTTTTAGCAATTTTAGTACTGCTGTCAACAAAAACTTTGGCAAAACCAATATCTGCCCTTCTGTAATCATTTAATCTGTTTTGATATACATACGGATCAGAGTAAGATGGAGATCCGCCTGGCACACCAGTATTGTAAACTAAATTCAGATATAATTTTACACTCGGGATATTCGGCATGTAATCCTGAAACAACATTGCAAATTTCAAACGTTGATCTGTTGGTCTTGCAATATATCCTTTGTCTTCGTAGTTTTCTTCGGTTTTTAAATATCCGAAACTAATCCACGATTCTGTTCCGGGAACAAATTCACCATTCAATCTAAAATCAAGACCTTGCGCGTATGCTTTTGCATTATTATTGGCCACATAACGAATACGGACGTTGTCAATGGAATATGTATTTACATCTGAAAGTGATTTGTAATAAACCTCTGTGACCCATTTAAAAGGGCGATCCCACATTTTAAAACTATAATCATTACTCAAAACAATATGTACAGATTCCTGCGCCTTTACGTTTGGATTAACAACTCCATTTAAGTCACGAAGTTCCCTGTAAAAAGACGGCTGATGATATAATCCTCCGGAAAGCCTGAAAACCATATCCATATCCCAATCGGGTTTTATCGCAAACTGCGCTCTCGGGCTAAAAACAATCTGATTTTTCCCTTCTTCTGAAGCTCCGCTTACACTCCAGCTCTGAAAACGGGCTCCGAAATTATACCAAACCTGACTTGAACCAATTTCTGTTTTCTGATTCCATTGTGTATAACCCGAAAATCTGTTTATGGTATTAAAATTAGTTGCACGAACATCCTGATAAGGCAATAAAGGTCCGGCGTAAGGTTCGTATGGCTGATTATTATCAGGTAAAATCACAATTGGAGGATTTATAGAAAATCCTGCCGAATCAATCATTTCCCACTCTACTACCCTGTCGCGAATTGATTCTCTGGTATATTTAATTCCAAACTCTAATTGGCTGTCTCTCCATTCTTTAAAACCTTTAATTTCTGCATTTGCAATTAAGGCATCCAGATCATTTCGGGCATGATTGAGCTGAGAACCTATACCGCGTGTAAAATCAACATCATCCATATCGGTTGTGCCGTCAGCATTTACATTTCCTAATCTGTATTGTGCCAGAATATCAAAATGTTCTTTTTCTTTTGTGTGAAATAAAGAACCAATAACTTTTAAAGTGAATGTTGGCGAAACTTTATAAGTTGTTTTTAAAGCACCAAAATACGTATCATACTGGTCTTTTTCTCTTCCGTCATAATAAACGGCAAGCGCCATTGGCTGATCAATTGTCCCGAATTTTGTTTCGCGGGTCAAAGGCTGGTACAAATATTTATTCTGCGAAATATTTCCTAAAAAACTCATTTGCCATTTTTCAGAAATATCATAATTCACATTCGTCTGAACATCCACAAAAGTTGGCGTGTAATTCGTTTGCGTATCCTGACTATTAACCAGCAAACTATTATTTCTATAACGGACACCGGTCACAGCAGACCATTTTTTATTTTTAGAAACAGCATCAACTGAAATGCTTCCTCCTAATAAACTTGCCTCTAATGAAGCGCCAAACTCAGTTGGTTTCCTGTAAGTAATATCTAAAACGGAAGATAATTTATCTCCAAATTTTGCCTGAAATCCTCCGGCAGAAAAATCAACATTCTGAACCAGATCTGTATTGGTAAAACTCAAACCTTCCTGTTGGCCAGAACGAATAAGAAAAGGTCGATACACTTCAATTTCATTCACATAAACCAGATTCTCATCATAATTTCCTCCACGAACTGCATATTGTGTACTCAATTCGTTATTAGAATTTACTCCAGGCAATGTTTTCAGGATATTTTCGATTCCGGCATTGGCACCGGGAATTTTCTTAATTGTAGCTGCGTCGATATTAGTAATTCCCTGAACACGTTTTTTATTGTTAGAAGAAACAAAAACTTCTCCCATTTGTTCTGCAGTATTATTCATAACCGGATTAAAAACAAAAATCTCATTTGGTTTTAAATTCACGGTCAGACTCATCATTTTTAATGAAATGTGAGTAAAGATCAATGACGTTTTTTTGTTGGAAGGAACTTCGATTTCAAAAAAACCATTTGAATCTGTCTGAACAGCCTTTCCTGAAGACGTAATATTTACATCAGGAACTGGCTTGTTTTCATTATCTAAAATAATTCCTTTAACATGAGCATTTTGAGCAAATGAAATACAGCCTATGCAGAAAAAAAGGAAAACGAATATTAACTTGCTACGACTCAAACGTTTTGATTTTATTTTTGTTGACTTCTAAAAAAATGAGTTTCAAAGATAGCAGAATTACCCACATTATCAATTACTTCAATTTTTAAAAAGTTTTCTCCTTCAACCAAATATTGCGGGTCAAAAGTATGCGTGATTCTTCTGGCCTTGTTTTCATATTCAAACAACACCCAGCTTCCGTTCAAATAACCGTTATACGATTTAATTCCTGACAAAGAATCGCCAATCGTAAAGTCAATTTTCTTTTGATCGCTGATCCATTTTCCTTCAACCGGTTTAGCAATTTTTATCACAGGAGGAATTGTATCCAAAACCAAACCGTACTGCCCCAGGATTTTTGCTTTAGCGGTATATGTATTTCCTTTTCTGATGGTGCCGTTATAACTCGTACCTTTTCCTATGTAAAGTTTATCCCTCAAAGATTCCGGATAAAGACTGTCTTTTATGGTAATTGTAAAATTTGAATGTACCGGAACAGTATCATCATGAATATAAATTTTATTATTTCTAACATCAAAATTCATATTGAAACCATCATAAAAAGTTCCAGCCGGAAAAAATACCGACATATTATCTTTTTCGAAATTAGAATCTTTATTAACCTTTACAAAGTATTTTGATGTGACGGGTTCTGCATTTACAATTGGCGTTTCAGAATCATATTCAATGGGAATTGTAACAGAATTAATATTCCCAAAATAATCAGACACTTCAATTCTGTAGCTTGACGCTAAATTAGGTTCAACAGGAATAATTCCGTGAAGTGAGTCCGTTTTTACAATACTCAGTGCATAAGGCGTTTTCATAAACAACTTTTGTATACGCTGACTTGTTCTCTTATACCTTGGATAATCAATAAAAGCATTTATATAACGCATTTCATCAAACGAATAGGTATTGAACTGATAATTATATTTGGGATCTCCATTTAAAAAACCTGTCACATTAAAAACACCATTTCTGTTGTTAGAAACATCATCAAAATCAACAGCATTGATTCCAAAACCAATTTTACCGTTTGCTTTAACTTTACCGGCAAGGTATGTTCCGTCTTTTTGAAGTGAAAGATTTAACAGCAAGGGTTGTTTTGACTGATTTACAACTGTATTTTCTCCAAGAGGATAAACAAACACACTTGAAATTGTTGGCTTTTTGTTATCATTTATATTTTTATCATAACCAAAAAACATTGGATTAATAACAAATTCCGTTTTAGAATCTCTGATTTCAAAATGCAAATGCGGACCTTCAGAAGATCCTGTATTTCCTGAAAGTGCAATCAGTTGTCCTTTTGTAACCGGTAATTCATCCGGCTTTAAATACATCTCAATCTCATACGCTTTTTCAGCATAATGTGTTTTCTGAACATATTCCTGAATAGGCCCAATTGTAGTTTGTAAATGTCCATAAACAGAAGTATACCCATTTGGGTGTGTTATATAGATACATTTACCGTTACCGAAAGTAGAAATTTTTATTCTTGACACGTAGCCGTCTGCAACGGCATAAACATTAAGGCCTTCTCTTTGATTTGTTTTTAAATCGAAACCGGCATGAAAATGATTTGGTCGTAATTCACCAAAATTCCCCGAAAGTTGCATCGGAATATCTAATGGCGGACGGAAATAATCTTTAGGATACTGAACCTGAGCAAAAATAAAATTATAAAAAAAAAGGGCAAGTAGTGGAATTCTCATAAACAACATTTTTGCTAAGATAGCGAAAAATAAAGGATTAAAAGCAAGTAAAAAGCTACAAAAATACAATTAATTGAAATTCATTTATTTATCTATTTTTAATGCAAAAAAATCGAGAAAAAATTGCATTAATAAAAAGGAATACTAACTTTGTATGATTAAGTAATGAATAGGATTTATAATGAGTGTAATTGCCGAAATAATTGATACTCTTGAATATAAAGTCGAAAAGCTTTTTGAAAAATCAAAAGGACTAGAGAAAAACAATCAGGAATTAAAACTACAATTAGCCAAAGCTGCGCAAATCATCCAGAAACAATCTGAAGAAATGGAAGCTTTGAGAAAGCAATATGACACACTTAAAATAGCCAATTCGTTGCTCGGCAGCGACAATAACAAGAGAGAGACAAAGCTTAAAATAAATTCATTAATTCGCGAAATTGATTACTGTATAGCACAATTATCAGACTAGAAACATGGACGAAAAGCTTAGAATTAAAATATCAATTGCAGACAGGGTTTACCCATTAACGGTAGAACCAACTCAGGAAGAAGGACTTAGAAGTGCTTCTAAAAAAATTGATGCTATGATCAAGCAATTCGAAGAAAGTTACGCAGTTCGTGACAAACAGGATGTACTGGCCATGTGTGCCCTACAATTTGCTTCGCAAGTAGAACAAAAACAAATCGATTACAATGTTGATGGACATGAAACCATCGAAAGAATTAAAAGATTAAATTTGCTTTTAGATCAATATCTCGAAAATTAAACGTTCTTTACAGAAACTAAGATACTGCCTACATTAGTTCACAATTGGTAAACTCAACACTAACAAATTAGAATGAGCAAATCATCACTACTATAGCATGCCACGCTTTATTGCGAGGAAACTTGAACAGTGAGTTAGCTCAAAACTTGTCTTTACGAGTTTATTCAAGCAATTAATGTAGGCTTTTTTTATATATAAATTTTAACAAACATGGACATAATAACGATCATTATTTCAGGTATTATAGGTATTGCAGCAGGTTTTGGAATAGCTAAAATTATCGAAAAAAGCAATATTTCAAACTTAATCAAAAACGCAAAAAAAGAAGCAGCATCCATTTTAAAAGATGCTAATCTGGAAGCTGAAAATATCAAAAAAGACAAAATTCTTCAGGCTAAAGAGCGTTTTATTGAATTGAAATCTGAGCACGAACAAGTTATTTTAGCCAGAGATAAAAAAGTTGCTGAAGTAGAAAAAAGAGTTAGAGATAAAGAATCACAAGTATCAAATGAGCTTTCTAAAGCTAAAAAAGTAAATGATGATTTTGAAGCTAAAACTCAGGAATACAGCAGTAAAATTGAAGTTCTAGATAAAAAACAAGCTGAAGTTGACAAATTACACAAAAGTCAATTACAACAACTTGAGGTAATCTCAGGACTTTCTGCAGAAGAAGCAAAAGAGCAATTAGTTGAAGGTTTAAAAGCTGAAGCTAAAACCAAAGCAATGTCTCATATTCAGGATACTATTGAAGAGGCAAAACTTACTGCGCAACAAGAAGCGAAGAAAATCATCATTAATACTATTCAGAGAGTTGGAACTGAAGAAGCAGTAGAAAACTGTGTTTCTGTTTTCAATATTGAATCTGATGACGTAAAAGGTAGAATTATCGGACGTGAAGGTCGTAACATTAGAGCTTTGGAAGCTGCAACCGGAGTAGAAATCATTGTTGATGATACACCTGAAGCAATTATCCTTTCTTGTTTTGATCCTGTACGTAGAGAAATTGCCCGTTTATCATTGCATAAATTAGTAACTGACGGACGTATTCACCCGGCAAGAATTGAAGAAGTTGTTGCTAAAACAGCCAAACAAATTGATGACGAAATTATCGAAGTTGGTAAACGTACTGTTATCGACCTAGGAATTCACGGTTTACATCCTGAATTGATAAAAGTAGTTGGTAGAATGAAATACCGTTCTTCTTACGGTCAAAACTTGCTACAACACTCAAGAGAAGTTTCTAAACTTTGTGGTATCATGGCTGCTGAATTGGGCTTAAATGTAAAATTGGCAAAAAGAGCCGGTTTACTTCATGATATTGGTAAAGTTCCTGATACAGAAAGTGATTTACCACACGCATTGCTAGGTATGCAATGGGCAGAGAAATACGGAGAGAAAGAAGAAGTTTGTAACGCAATCGGAGCTCACCACGATGAAATCGAAATGAAATCATTATTATCTCCAATTGTTCAGGTTTGTGATGCTATTTCGGGTGCAAGACCAGGTGCAAGACGTCAGGTTTTAGATTCATACATTCAACGTTTAAAAGACCTTGAAGAAGTAGCTTACGGATTTAGTGGTGTAAAAAATGCTTATGCTATTCAGGCCGGTAGAGAACTTCGTGTAATTGTAGAAAGCGAAAAAGTTTCTGATGACAATGCGGCAAACTTATCTTTTGAAATTTCACAAAAAATTCAAACAGAAATGACTTATCCAGGCCAGGTTAAAGTAACTGTAATCAGAGAAACAAGAGCGGTTAATATTGCGAAGTAATTCTTCTGTTTTTATATAAAATAATAAAGGCTGTCTTAAAAAAGACAGCCTTTATTATTTTATATGTGTTTTAAACCATTTTACATATCATTAAATACGATTTTAAAACTCGTCCCCACTCCTACTTCACTTTCAACAAAAACACTTCCTTTCATAGCCTCTATTTGATTTCTGGTAATATACAAGCCAATTCCACGGGCTTCCTGATGTTTGTGAAATGTTTTATACATTCCGAATAATAAATCACCGTAAACAGCTAAATCAATTCCTAAACCATTATCGGTAATCTTTAATGATTTATACCCTTCCGGTTCAATTCCAAAATCAAAAACAATTACAGGATCTCTATCCGGATGCGCATATTTTATAGCATTTGTTGTAAAATTCAGCAAAACACTTTCCAAATAAGCCGGATTAAAATTTATTTTTAAATATTTTGGAACATTATTGATTATTGAAACATTTGTTTGCTTATCGTATCCTTTGATGGTTGATATTGTTTTCTCAATGTACTCGTACAATTTAAGAGGAACGACCGCAATATTTATATTACTTTGTGTTTTTACAATCTGCGTCAGATTAGAAATGGTTTCATTTAAATCATTCGAAACAGTTCTTAAATGCAGCAACATTTCGTTGATTGTTTGTTTATCAACATCAGCATCAATAAAATCCAGAATAGATTTTATATTACCGGCCTGAGTGTTTAAATTATGAGAAACAATATGAGAAAAATTGAGAAGTCGACTATTTTGATCACTATACAATTTCATTGTTTTCAAAAGCTCTAATTCTTTTTCTTTCTGCAAAGAAACATCAGTATGAGTTCCGATAACACGCAGCGGTTTTCCGTTTTCATCACGCTTTATTACTTTCCCTCTGTCTAAAATCCATTTATAATTACCGCTCGAAGTCATAACGCGGTGGTAATTTTCATAATAAGGAATCTTATTATCAAAATGCTCCTGAATATCTGAATAATATTTTGGAAGATCATCGGGATGCACAATTTTATCCCAACGTTCGGGATCATCAAAAATATCTGTTGAATCTAATTCTAAAATCTTCAAGGATAATGAAGAATAAAAAACATTATTAGTAACCATATCCCAGTCCCAAATTCCAGCTGTAGAGGCTTCAAGTGCAAACTGAAAACGCTCTTCAGAGATTCTAAGTTTTTCTTCCTTGTCTTTTAAATCTGTAATATCAGAAACATGTCCACAAAAACTAACACGATCATCAGAAATAGATTCTGTTTTGGCCGAAACTTTGAACCAACGCAAACCTTTTTTCGGCAAAACCGCCCTGAATTGAAGTTCCCATGGTTTTATTTCTTTTCTTGCTTTTACCAAAGACTGAAAAAACATATCCCGATCCTGAGAAAATATCCTTTCGTAAATAATAAATATGATGTCGTTGGTAAATTCACTGACTGTAAGCTCAAAAATATCGTCTATTGATTTACTGACCAGAGGAAAAGTGTATTTATTATCTTTATCTATTATAAACTGAAAAAGTAAATCCGGCATTTCTGCAAATAATTTCCGGTAAAAATTATTTACTTCTAAGCAATCCTCATTTCCATGTAAATCAAAAATCATATATTAC
>SEBM01000425.1 GCA_004296145.1 Flavobacterium sp. | reverse complement strand
TTCCAGAAGAGCTCTAAATACCATTCAAAAGCTTGATAAAAATTTAGTTGTAGATGAGGAAACTCAGTTTGAGTATGATACAGAAGGATCGAGTACACAGTACTGGCCTTACGGCGTGGAATATGGTGATTTTTTATGCAGTCCTAATCAAATAGTAAATCCTAAACGATACACTGTAGGACTTTTGAAGAAAATAACATTTCCTGCTGTTATAAAACAATCAGCTTTACCTTTACCCTACTTATACCAAAAACAAATACTTTTGCAACGTACAAACTGAAAACCCAAATGCCAAATAAATCCCAACCAGATACTTGCGACGAAATAATCTTTTCGTCTTTTTTCAAAAGTCAGATAAAAGCACTTCGGAATTTTCTATTTTACAAATACGGCAATATAAATCAGGCTGAAGATCTGGCGCAGGAAGCATTTATAAAACTTTGGCAAAACTGTGCTTCGGTGCCATTAGAAAAAGCAAAATCATACATTTATACTATTGCCAATAATAGCAGTCTCAACGAAGTTGCCCATCAAAAAGTAGTTTTGAGATATGAAAAGAATTTCAGTGGTTTGGATAAAACAAATGAAAATCCGGAATATATCCTGGAAGAAAAACAATTTCAGTCTAAACTATTGAAAGCCATAGAAAACTTAAACGAAAAACAGCGCATCGCCTTTTTGATGCATCGCATTGACGGAAAGAAATACAGCGAAATTGCCACGGAATTAAATATCAGCGTAAAAGCGGTAGAAAAACGAATTCATTTGGCTTTGTTAAGCTTACGTAAAGAAATTGATTTATAAAAAAGTAGGGTAAAATTACTTTCGATTGTTTTAATATATAATACAAGTACAATGAAAAAAGATCGCTTATTAGCAAAATGGCTCAGCAACGATTTATCTGAGGATGAATTAGCTGCGTTTAAAGCAAGTCCTGATTTCGAAAAATATCAAAAAATAAAAGAATATACAGAACATTTGGAAGTTGGTGATCTGAATGAAAATGCCATGCTTTCAAATATCCTTCAGCAGAAAAAAGCTACTCCAAAAGTAGTTCCGTTGTACAAAAAATGGATGCTTCGTGCGGTGGCTATTTTTGTCCTGGCTCTTGGAATCACTTTTGTATTGCGATTTTTTGCACACGAAACGCAAACAGCAGATTTTGGAGAAAAAACAACTTTTTCATTGCCTGATAATTCTGAAGTTGTCTTAAATTCAGGTTCTGAAATAAATTATAAGGAATGGAACTGGGACAACAACAGACGTCTTGAATTAAAAGGTGAAGCTTATTTCAAAGTAGCAAAAGGAAGGCGTTTTGAAGTGCAGACTAATCTTGGAAAAGTATCGGTTTTGGGAACCCAATTTAATGTTAAAGCAAGAAAAAATAAATTTTACGTAGTTTGTTATGAAGGGCGTGTAAAAGTAAATTATAAAGATTTTCAAATTTTACTGACTCACGGACAAGGTGTTACTTTTGAAAATGGAAAACAGATTAAGTCAGCAATAAATACATTACAGCCAGAATGGATGGAAAACCAGATAAGTTTTAATAAAGAAAACATCAGAACTATATTGGATGAAGTTGAAAGGCAATATAATATTAAGATCGAATTAAATGCAAAAGATACAATCTCATTATTTACAGGAAAATTACCCGCACAGGATTTGGATGTTGCCTTGCAAATTATCAGTACAACCTATCATTTAGAAGCTAAAAAAGTATCAAAAAACAAAATCATATTTGTCGAAAAATAAATGTTGCTCCCCAAACGATTTCATTTTTTGTTCTTTATATTTTTCTATGTCCTGAACTTTTTTGCTCAGGACAAGGATAAACTTATGCCTTTCAGACAAATCATAATCGATATTGAGCAACAGCATCATGTTAGTTTTAATTATACCGAAGATGCTATTTTTGACCAGCAACTATATCCTCCAAAAAAATCACTTTCTCTGGATCAGAAGTTGCAATATTTGTCAAAGAAAACCAATTTGGCTTTTGAAAACATAGGAAACAAGTTCATTAATATTTATAAAAAAGAGAATCAATCTAAAATTATCTGCGCTTACATTCTTTCTGGTGTGGATCAGAAACCTATTGAAAACGCAAATATTAATTTGAGCAATAAAAATCAGATTACTAGTGATACAAACGGTTATTTTGAGTTTAAAAAAGAAGATGCAACTGCTTTTGTAATCAGCCATGTGGGGTTTATATCCAAAAAAATATCAACAAGTAATATTGAATCTAAAAATTGTCCTGAAATACTTTTAGAACCTGAGATTACAGAACTTGAAGAAATTAAGGCCAATTCTATTTTAGCTTCGGGAATTTCTAAAAACAAGGACGGATCATTTGAAATTAAACCTAAAAAATTTGGTATTCTGCCCGGACTTATAGAACCAGATGCCTTGCAGACAATGCAGCAAATACCCGGCGTAAACAGTCTCGACGAAAGTGTGTCAAGCATTAATGTACGTGGTGGTACACATGACCAGAATTTATTTATGTGGAATGGGATACGAATGTTTCAGACGGGACATTTTTTTGGTTTGATATCGGTTTTTAATCCCAATTTAGCGCATACTATTTCTATTTATAAAAACGGAAGTTCGGCCTTTTTTGGAGAAAGTGTATCGAGTGTTGTCGCTATTTCTTCTACTCCTGAAAAAGCAGAGAAAAATTCCTTTAGTGCCGGAATCAATATGATCAATGCTGATATTTATGCAAAGTATAATCTTTCTAAAAAAAGTTATATCGAAATCTCGGCAAGAAAATCTATTACTGATTTTGTAGAAACACCTACTTATAAAGAGTATTTCAACAAAGTATTTCAAAACACCTCAATAACTGATTTTTCTTCTAAACATAATATTGATTATGAAAAAGATAAGAAATTTGGTTTCTATGATGCTACGCTTAAATATGCTCAAAAAATAGGAATCAAAGATGAAGTAGTTTTGGATTTAATAACTATAAAAGATAATCTCGAAGTTTTTCAGAGCGCAACTCTTTATAACATATACAAAACGGCCAACAACAATTTGCGTCAGCAGAATTATGGCGGGAATTTGTCGTGGAAAAGGAACTGGAACAGTTTTAATACTACTAAAGTTAATGTGTATAATTCGTCTTATGAACTTCTGGCCAAACAGATAACCACAATGGCAGATCAAATTGTCATTCAGGAAAATACAGTTAATAATAATGGAATTAATTTAGAAAACTACCATTTTATTACCTCAAAATTTAGTTTTAGCGACGGTTATCAGTTTAATGAATTGGGCATTACAAATCTCGAAGATGTAACAAATCCGGACTTTTACAGTAAAGTGAAAGACGTTTTGAGAACGCATGCTTTAATTTTGGAAGGAAAATATAATGATACGATTTCTAAAATATATTTTAAAGCCGGAACACGAATTAATTATATTGAAAAATTTAAAAAGTATATTGTCGAACCCAGAATTCAATTTGGTTATGGCATCAGCAAAAGTCTGAATATCGAATTGCTTGGCGAACTGAAAAGTCAAAATTCGCAACAAATTATTGATTTGCAAAAAGATTATTTTGGCATTGAAAAAAGACGTTGGATCATCTCAGATAATAACACGATCCCTATTCAGAAAAGCAAACAAATCTCTTTAAACTTATTTTATAAAAAGAATGACTGGCTGGTCGATATAGAAAATTTTTATAAAAAAGTAAGCGGCATTACAACTTCAAGTCAGGGTTTTCAGAATCAATTAGAATTTGTGAGAACAACCGGAGATTATGAAGTTTTGGGAACCGAAATTTTAATTCAGAAAAAAATAAATCATTTCCTGACCTGGCTGAGTTATACTT
>SEBM01000424.1 GCA_004296145.1 Flavobacterium sp. | reverse complement strand
GTACCACCGCTAGCACTAATACCTTCATATTTAGCAGCTAAATCTAAACCATTACTCCAAGCGTAACCTATTGCAGGAGAAAACACGAAGTTTGTTCCGCTGTAAGAACCAGTAGAAAACGCGGCTCCAGCTTCAGCTAATCCATAAGCACCAGCGCCTGTATCATTAAAGAAATATTTTAAACCAGCTTTAACAGGAATGTAGCTATAATCTGCAAAATCTACATTTGTATTGCCAATTTCTTTACCCATTAAGTTAGTAAAACCCGCTGTGATTGGAATAGATAATTGTTTGTCGATATCAAATTGGTAACGTAAATCTCCACCAATTGCCACACCGTAAACATCACTAGTTGGAAGACCAACATTTAATCCAATACCAAATTTTGGTGCCGATTGTGCGTTTGCGTCAATTGAAAAAAATAAAGCTAGTGCAGCTGCTGCAGAAGCTAAAAATTTAGTTGATTTTTTCATTTTTTTAAATACTTTGGTTAAGTGTTTTTTTGTTTTTGTAAGCTATATTGCTCGTTAATATAAATTTAAACAAAAAACAGGCCAGAAGGTTGGAGAAAAATTCAAATAGTTAATAACATATTAACATTCAAGAACATAGCAGAGCCGATAATTAGATAGTAAAAATTAACGATTAACTATAAATTAAGTCATTTAATTAATAGTTAGTAATGATGAGGTGTTGTACGTTTCTATCATTACGTCCTTTAACGTTATACCTATAATTTTTATCGAACGTATTTATTTTAACAGTGGGATGAGTATATATCTCTCTAATGAAGCTAGTCTCTTTAATTATAATCATCCATTTTGCAGTAATATTGATTAAAAAATCTGCTAATCTTTTTTGGTCGTGTTGCGTAAATGTACTTTGGTCGTATTCAGAAAACTCACTATCATAAGGTGGGTCGAGGAATATAAAATCAGTTTGTTTTAAGTCGATAGACTTTAAGAATGCTTCGAAATCCAAATTAGATAGGCTCGAGTTCTTAAATAATTTGATGATGCGCTCATCGAAAATCTTGTGTACTTTTTTTCTGAAGTTCTTTCGATTATAAGCGATGCCTCCATAGGGAATATTAAACTCACTTCTTTTATTGAACCTAAACATCGACCCATAGCAAAACTCTCTCACGAAATACCAATTCGCACTCGCCTTTGAATCCACCAACTCTATCTGTTTCTTATGCTGTTTATTGAGTAATTCCCTAAAAAACAAATAAACTCCTCCACGTAAGCCTGTTTCAAAATGTATTTCTAGTTCATCAATCGTAAATTTTCTATTTTCCCTTACGGATATATTTCTAATCCTTTTGGTTTTGCCTGTAATGCTTGCTAAAACTGTCTTTTGGAATAAGGCAAAGTCGATAATAAAATCGGCCTCATTAAATAATAAATTGGAATTTATTACTGATAAAAACTTTGTTAGTAAAGTTTGCTCGAATTGCTCAATTAAGCATTCACCTTTCACATATTTGATAAAGTCTATTGAGCAAGTTTTCCAAAGTTGAGCACAAATTTCAGTTAATTGCTCCCAAGCATCTACATATTTAAGAAGTCCGGTTTTGAATTCTTCATTACCAATTTGGTTATAAAAGTTAATTAGGTCCGAACTTTTATCGTTAATGAAAGACTGAACACTAGGTTTTAAGGCAAAAAAGACACCGCCACCACCGAAAAATGGTTCAATATATCTTTCGAATTTTGGGATATGCGCTTCAAATAAGCCAAATTCATCAAACTTCCCTCCCGTCCATTTAAGTAATGGCCTTACCTTAGTATTCATTCAGCGAATATGCGATTATTTTGAGTCAAATTTAGACCCTAATAATTTAATTACCTGTTCTTGTAAATCCGCATCATTTACATCAAACCAATTGATTTTCACGCCATCCTTCTCCATCTTTCTAAAAAAAGTCATTTGTCGTTTAGCGAATTGGCAAATTGCGGTACCTAATCGTTCCTTTAATGTACCAAAGTCTAATTCATTTGATAAATAGGAAGTGATAAATTTATATTCAAGGCCATAAAAAATTAATATCTCTTTAGAAATCCCCCTATTCAACAAAGCTTCAACTTCTTCAATTAATCCAGAATTCAGCCTTAGTTCTAGTCTTTCTAAAATTCTTTTCCTTCTACTTTCTACATCGCTTTGCAACCCAATAACAAAAGGATTAATTACTTGTCTCTCAATTGTCGCTAACTCATTATGACTTAAAAACTCTGCTATTTCAATTGCCCTTATCAACCTTTTGGAAGATGAGTAATCTACATTTTTAGTTAATTCTTTTGGGTACTTTTCCAGTCGTTGCAACAATTGATGTCTTTCTAAATCCTGAAGTTCGTGCCTTAAATCTTCATCTTTTGGAATAGCAGTAAATTCTTGATTTTGCAACAAGCTATGGATATACATTCCTGTTCCACCACAAAGAATAGGTTTTACATTTCTATCGAGAATATCCGCGTATGCTTTGTAAAAATCATTTTTAAATGCATCTACGTGATATTTTTCGCCTGCTTTTTTAATGTTAATCAAATGATATGGAATTGACTTTCCATTAACCAGATATTCATTTAAATCCTTACCTGTGCCAATATCCATATCCCTAAATATTTGTCGACTGTCTGCACTGATTATTTCTCCACTAAACTTGTCGGCCAAAGAAACAGCCAATTTTGTTTTACCAGAAGCAGTTGGACCTAATATTACGAGCAAAGGGTTAGACATTTTAGAGGTATAAATGATACTTTAAATTGCCAGTATTAAATAGTTTTAAATAACCATTTGATGCAAGGAAATCATCCAAATTTAAAATATTTTGTGTTTCAAATTCATCTAAAATTGCTTTTGGCAGGCGATGTGGAAAATATCGAATTAGATTTTCTTGATTTACATATAAAAAAGCTGGCGGAGTTGTTTCACTAAGTCGAAAACCCAACTTATCATAACCCTTGCCTAAGGACCAATCTCTATCGGCGTAGCTCATTAAATCATCAACCTTAACCTGTTTTAGAAAGTGCTTTATTAATTTACTTAATCCGCCTACAATAGTTAATCCATCAATTGAGGCAAAACGTACTAACTCTGCCGATTGATAATTTTCTCCTTTACTTTTCATCGGCCTTGCTTCGCTAAAACTCGCTACGGCAATTAATTTATCATTATTCATTAAACCAAAATGATATTTGGCCTTTATATAACCTTGTAAATGGTTATCATTTAAAAAGCTAGAAGCTTGTTTTAAATTTAGAGCGGCAATTTTAGCCTTACGACCGTGGTAGCTTTTATTTAATCCTAAAAAGGAATTTATCCTGCTTAAGACTTGAGTCCTTCTATTTAACCAAACATCTTCCCATAGCTGAACGAGTACTATATTTTCCGCCTCGTACTTCTTTTGCAACTCAATTAATTCTTCGGGCTTGAAGTTGTTTTTTACTGGAATTAAATGAATTAACAATTTTTGCTGACAAGCAATTATAAAATAAGGCTCAGCGCATTTCATTTGCGCTTGGTGATAAATACCTTGAACAGTTAAAAAAACATCCTCTTGCCAAAATGGATTTAGACCCACCCCTGTTGTTTAAAATTTGTGAAGTTTACACTCAACGCATTTATGATCTGGTCGAGCAAATTATCATCAATTTTTGTAACTGAAAAACAAGAACCGTTATCAATGGAAAGATTTAGTAAATCTGGATGCAAGATTTTGTTAGTTTCTTCAGCAATGGAAAATATACAAAATTTTACAGCTTCATCTTCAATAGCAACACTAGCAAAAGGTGCAACATCTATCTTATCGCCCTTGGCATCGAACAATTTTTCACTCCAAAGTTCATAAACAGTTTCACTATTTA
>SEBM01000020.1 GCA_004296145.1 Flavobacterium sp. | reverse complement strand
TTTAAATTAATGAATACAAAACACAAAATCTCCATTCCGGATCCCTGCCATGAAAACTGGGACAAAATGATTCCAAAAGATAATGGAAGATTTTGTTTGAACTGCAGTAAAACTGTTGTAGATTTTACAAAAATGTTACCCGAGGAAATTCAGCAATATTTTGTTTCAAACCAAAATCAAAGTATCTGCGGAAGATTTAAAAAATCACAGCTGGACGAAATAACTATTCAGATTCCGAGCCGTATTTTATATTCGCAGACCAATTATCATAAAATGTTTTTATTAGCCTTGTTTATAGCTATGGGAACTACTTTGTTTAGCTGCACTGATAAAAATGGAGATAAACAAAAAATTGACAAAGTTGAAGTTACAGAAGAGGAAAGTTTTGTAACTACCGGAGTAGCATTACCTCCAAAACATCCTCAACATCTTGTACCTTCGCCTCTACAAAATGTTGATCATGTGAAGTTTGTTAAAACAACTTCTAATATTAATACAGAAAAAGTAAAATCTGAAAAGCCTTCAATAATCAGTTGTGGAGAAACAATTGTAAAAGATTCTATTGTTGAAGACGACACAATAATTATGGGTGCTTCTATTGAAGTAAAAGCAAATTATCCTGGTGGAATCACTAATTTTCGTGATTTTTTCCTGAAAGAATTTAAGTTTCCCGAAGAAGCTGAGAATTCAAAGTCACCAATAATAGTTTCGTTTGTTATAGAAAGAGATGGATCATTATCAAATATTGATTTTCCAAAAGATATAGATCCAAAAATTGGAACAGAAATAACACGTGTTTTAACATTATCTCCTAAATGGATTCCGGGAGAACAAAATGGCAAAAAGACGCGCGAGAAATACAGTTTTCCAATATCATTTCAGAAATAAAAAAATATGGATACAAAACACAAAATTTCCATCCCTGAACCCTGCGATAAAAACTGGGACAAAATGATTCCAAAAGACAACGGAAGATTTTGTTTAAGCTGCACTAAAACCGTAGTTGATTTTACAAAAATGCTTCCTGAGGAAATTCAACAGTATTTTGTTTCAAACCAAGGCAAAAGTATTTGTGGGCGATTTAAAAATACACAAATCGACAATATAATTATTCAGATTCCGAGTCGTGTTTTACATTCCCAGACTTATTATCATAAAATGTTTTTACTGGCATTATTTATTGCTATGGGAACCACTTTGTTTAGCTGTACGGATAAAAATGGTGATAAACAGAAAATTGATAAAGTTGAAGTTGTAAAAACCTCAAAAACAGAACACACACAAGTTGGCGATATAAAAGTGAGCTACAATTCAGTAAATCCACCGCCTCCACCGCCTCCAAAAGTGGATTCGGTGAAGTTTGTAAATCCTACAAATATTACCAAAGAAGGAAAAGCAAAATCCAATAAAACCGATTTTAAAAAGACTGTAGTACAAGAAGAAAGTTCTTATATTACAGGTGCTATAAAACAGACAAATGCAGAATTTCCTGGTGGTATTGATCAATTCTATACTTTTTTTGGTAAAGAATTTATAAAACCGGAACAATCAGAAGTTTCAAAAATCAAAATCTCCTTTGCAGTAGAAAAAAACGGATCATTAACTTATATTCAGTCTGAGCCGGCAATTGATGCAGCTTTAGAAAAAGAAATTATACGGGTTTTAAAAGCATGCCCAAAGTGGCAGGCAGGAGAATCCGGCGGAAAAAAAATTAAAATGCAATATTCTTTACCGATAGCATTAGAATAGATCCGGACAATAAAATTAAATTTAAAACCGTAAATTTGTTTTTTATTCAAAAATGAAAAGCAATTTACTTTCAAACATAAACAATCCGGACGATTTACGTTTACTCGACGAAACTCAATTACCGCAACTCGCAAAAGAATTACGTGATTTTATCATTGATATTGTTTCGGTAAAAGAAGGACATTTGGGCGCAAGTCTGGGCGTTGTAGAACTTACGATTGCTTTGCATTATGTTTTTAATACTCCTGAAGATTTATTAGTCTGGGATGTCGGCCATCAGGCTTACGGACACAAAATCCTAACAGAAAGAAAAGAGAATTTTGATACTAACAGACAACTCGGAGGTATTTCCGGCTTTCCAAAAAGAAGCGAAAGCATTTATGATACTTTTGGCGTAGGTCACTCTTCTACTTCTATTTCTGCCGCTTTGGGAATGGCGATTGCTTCCAAATTAAAAGGCGAAATCAATAAACAGCATATTGCGGTTATTGGTGATGCTTCTATCGCATCCGGAATGGCATTTGAAGGTTTAAACCATGCCGGCGTTACAGATGCTAATATTTTGGTTATTCTGAATGACAATGCAATCGGAATTGACCCGAGCGTTGGCGCTTTAAAAAAATACCTGACCGCGGTTAAAAATGGTAAAAATCCAAAACAGAATAACATTATAAAATCGTTGAATTTTGATTATTCGGGTCCGATTGATGGTCATGATTTTCCGACTTTAATAAAAGAATTAAATCGTTTAAAAAAGACAAAAGGTCCAAAATTCCTTCATATTGTCACTACAAAAGGAAAAGGTTTACAGCAAGCTGAAGAAAATCAGGTAAAATATCATGCACCCGGAAAATTTGATGCTTCAACAGGAGAACTTTATTTAAAATCTGAAGAAAATCTTCCTCCAAAATATCAGGATGTTTTTGGTCTGACCATTTTAGATTTAGCCAAAAAGAACGAAAAAATTATCGGAATTACTCCGGCAATGCCATCCGGAAGTTCATTAAAATTTATGATGGATGAAATTCCTGAACGTGCTTTTGATGTGGGAATTGCAGAGCAACATGCCGTAACGCTTGCTGCCGGAATGGCGACTCAAGGCATGATTGTATATTGTAATATTTACTCAACGTTTTTACAACGTGCTTATGATCAGGTTATTCACGATGTGGCTTTGCAAAATATACCGGTTATTTTTTGCTTAGACAGAGCCGGTTTGGTTGGTGAAGACGGAGCAACTCATCATGGTGTTTTTGATATTGCGTATTTAAGAACAATCCCGAATATGATTATTTATGCGTCGATTAATGAAATTGCCCTACAAAATATACTTTACACAGCACAACTTGGATTGAATCATCCGATTGCGATTCGATATCCGCGTGGCCGTGGTGTGTTACCAAATTGGGAAGTAGAAAATTTCGGACAGTATAAAAATGTTAAAATTGGTGAAGCAAATTGCCTGAAAAACGGGACTGAAATTGCCGTTTTATCGACCGGAACTATTGGGAATAATGTAATTGCTGCGCTTAACGAATGTGCTAATGCTGAATCGATTGCACATTATGACTTTCCGTTCGTTAAACCACTGGATAATAATTTGTTACAGGAAATTTTAAATAATTTCAAAACAATAATTACAATTGAAGACGGAGCGATAAAAGGTGGTTTTGGAAGTGCTGTTTTAGAATTTGCTGCCGAAAACAATTTTAATAATACAATCAAAGTTTTAGGTGTGCCAGATACATTTATTGAGCATGGAACGGTATTGCAGTTACAACAAATGTGTAAAATTGACGTTAAAAGTTTAGTTTTTCTTTTTTCAAACCACTGAAAAGGGTTATTTTGCAAAGCCAAAAAAAAAATCAAAATTCAAGCCTAATGAGATTAGTTCGATTCACCTTATTATTTTTACTCTTTACATTTACTTCCACAATTTCTGCGCAGATCATTAAAACCACTTTAGAACCAAACCAGGTACCAAAGCCGCCTTCTAATTGGTCTAAAAAGAATCAGTTAGGTTTTGACATTTCTGAAATTGCTTTTGTGAATTGGAGTGCCGGGGGAACAAGTTCGATTTCAGGTTTATTTAAAGGGGAATTTTCAAGAACTTATATCAAAGGAAATCATAAATGGTTTAACGAATTAATTGTTAAATACGGTTTAAACAAGCAAGACGGTACTGAACTTAGAAAAACTGATGATGCCGTTCAGCTTAACTCAACTTACGGATTCAGAAGAGATACAACCTCAAACTGGTATTATTCTGCAAAATATAATTTCAATACTCAGTTTACAAATGGTTACAATTATCCAAACAGGGATATTGCAATATCTAAACCGTTTGCACCAGCATACATCTTTCTTGGAGCCGGAGCTGAAAATTCAAACAAAGCAAAAAACAGAACTTTTTATTTCTCTCCTATAACATTAAAAACTACTTTGGTTTTAGACCAATATCTTGCAAATCAAGGAGCATTTGGTGTTAAAAAAGCCGTTTATGCACCAGATCCTCTTGATCCGAATGCACAAATTTTGGTTCAGGAAGGACAAAAGGTAAAAGCCGAATTTGGTATTTTACTTACAGCTTACATGAAAAATGAAATCTTTAAAAACATTTTTTATGAAAACAGATTAAGTTTATATACTGATTATTTAAACAGATTCGGAAATGTCGATGTTGATTATGACACACGTCTGGATCTTGTTGTAAATGCTTATGTGAAAGCAAATATTGGCATTCACTTAGTATATGACGACGATATTAAAACCAAAAAAGATGTCGTTGATCCAACAACCGGAGCAACAAGTCAGGTTAATGATGGACCAAGAGCTCAGTTAAGACAGGTCTTAGGAGTTGGTCTTGTATATGCTTTTCAATAATTAATTGGGTTTTCTCCCATTAATCATTTCAAATAATTCTAACGCATTCCCGTCTGTTAAAAGGGAAACGTAATGACAAATATGAAGCAAACGACTATAGAGATCCGTTTTCTCTAAATGGTGTTTTTCAGGAAGCATTTTTAAGAGTAACTTATCATAATTAGATGCTTTTCCTTCATATTTGTTATTGAATGCGGTTATGAATTTGTCCAGCAAAGTCTGGATGATTTGATAACCTACAATTTCTTTCTCGATAACTTCACGGCTCTGATATATTTTTTCTACACTTAAGTTGATAATATCACTCATTTGAGCTTTGTATTTGCTTTTATCTGTCAAAGCATACGGAAATTGTCCCGCAAGAATAGCTTCTTCATTTTCAATAAAAACATCAACAGCATCATTAATTAAAGCACCAATTGCAAGTGCGCGCAGATAACTAATTCTGTCTTCTTTGGTTTCTAATAATTTATATTTATTAACGCCAATATTATCCTGTACCAATTTGATCAGATATTCTAAAGCGTAATCTTCAGAAACTAAACCAAGATTTATTCCGTCTTCAAAATCTATTATTGTGTAGCAAATATCATCTGCGGCTTCAACTAAATAAGCCAAAGGATGTCTTTCAAAACCAATATCTCCTTCTTCTTTATTAGAAATCAATCCCATATCTTCGGCAACTTCCTGAAAGAATATTTTATCTGACTGAAAGAAACCGTATTTTTTATCGGCAATATTATTCGTTGGTTTTTTAGGAAGGCTTTCTTTTGGATATTTCATAAAAGCGCCCAAAGTAGCGTATGAAATTCTCAAACCTCCTTCAATGCCTGGGCGGCTTCCTGTCAATACAGAAAATCCGTTTGCATTTCCTTCAAAATCAATTAAATCCTGCCATTGTTTAGCGGTTAAATGATCTTTGTATTTTATTCCTTTTCCACTCGAAAAATATTCTCCAATAGCTTTTTCTCCGGAATGCCCAAAAGGCGGATTTCCGATATCGTGTGCCAAAGAAGCTGCTGCCACAATTGCCCCAAAATCATTCATATGGTAACCGTGAACTTCTTTTAAATAAGGGTATTTTTCGATAATTTTTTTTCCAACCAAACGTCCAAGCGAACGTCCGACAACCGAAACTTCTAAACTATGGGTCAATCTCGTGTGCACAAAATCTGTTTTAGAAAGCGGAATAACCTGTGTTTTATCCTGCAATGATCTAAAAGCTGCCGAAAATATGATTCGGTCATAATCTACCTCAAATCCTAAACGGGTATCATCTTGTTCAATACGTAATCTTTTGCTTGTGTCACCTTGTTTTTTAAGAGATAAAAGTTGTTCCCAGTTCATCATTATTGTAGATTTCTGATTTTAGATTTTAGATTCAACCCCAAAAATACGTTTATTTTGGGAATTTTTTTAGTAACTCAATCGCTATTAAAATTCTAATGCCGTACTGTGTTTGATTTCTCCCATAACAAATATACTATTGGTATTTCCGATATTTTCAATCGTAGACAATTTGTTCATTACAAAATCCTGATAGCTAGCCATATCCTGAACCAGAATCTTGAGCATAAAATCATAATCGCCGGCGATGTTATAACATTCTATAATTTCAGGAAGCGCTACAATATCTTTTACAAAATTGCTTCCGACGTTCTTGGCGTGTTCTTTTAAGCGAACATTACAAAAAACCGTCATACCGCGATTCATTTTTTTCCTGTCCAGAAGCGCTACATATTTGGTAATATAACCATCTCGTTCTAATCTTTTTATACGTTCATAAACAGGCGTAACCGTCAGGAACAGTTTTGCTGCAAGATCTTTTGTGTTAATATTTGAGTTTTCCTGAAGGTGTTTTAGGATCATTAAATCGGTTTTGTCCAGGTTTTCCATAGTAATTTTTACGGCTAAAGGTTGAATTTCGAATATTCATCAGTAATTAAATCTTTTAAATTTAATTTATAAAACACATTTTACTGAAATATAACTCAAATATAAGTATTAAAATCTAATACAATAAATTTGTTCAGTAAAAAATACTGAATCAAAAATGAAAACAAACAACTTAGGTTATCCAAGAATTGGCAGCAACAGAGAGTTAAAAAAAGCCAGCGAATTGTACTGGGCAGGAAAAATTTTGGTTGACGAACTTATTCAGGCCGGAAAAGAAATCCGTCGTACCAACTGGCAATTGCAATCTGACGCCGGAGTAGATTTAATTCCGTCTAACGATTTCTCTTTTTATGATCAGGTGCTTGATTTGACGCTGACATTGGGCGCAATTCCGGAGCGTTATAATGATTTTGCAAAAACAAATTCGTCTATCGACCTGTATTTTGCAATGGCAAGAGGAGCACAAAAAAACGGTCAGGATGTTGTAGCAATGGAAATGACAAAATGGTTTGACACTAACTATCATTATATCGTTCCTGAATTTACAAAAAACCAAAAGTTCAGCTTGTTTTCAGAAAAAATAATCTCTGAGTTTAAAGAAGCAAATGATTTGGGAATTGCAACAAAACCGGTTTTAATTGGTCCTGTTTCTTATTTGCTTCTTGGAAAAGAAAAAGAAGAAGGTTTTCACCGAATTGATTTAATTGATGCTTTGCTTCCTGTTTATTTTGAAATTTTTGAAAAACTTCAGGCAGAAAAAGCTGAATATATTCAGTTAGATGAGCCATTTCTGGCTTTGAACCTAAGCGACAAAGAGCGAAATACTTTCACGAAAGTGTACAATGAAATCAACAAACGTTTCCCAAATATTAAAATTATCCTGGCGAATTATTTTGATTGTTTTGGAGAAAATTTAGAAACGGCGCTCGCTTTACCGGTTGACACTTTCCATTTGGATTTGGTGCGTTGCCCTTTGCAATTAAATGACATTTTAGAATCAGGAAAATTAGCTGCAAACGTAAATCTTTCTTTGGGAGTTGTTGACGGAAGAAATATCTGGAAAAATGATTTTAAAAAATCTTTAGATCTTATTCAGAAAGCAGTTGATGCTTTAGGAGAAAACAGAGTTTTAATAGCGCCTTCATGTTCTTTAATTCACAGTCCGTGCGATTTGGATTTGGAAACAAATGATGAAACTTTAACTCCGGAAATCAAACAATGGCTGGCTTTTGCCAAACAAAAAATCCAGGAAATTGTTTTATTGAAAAAATTTGCTTCTATTGAAGTTGACACAAAAACTTCCGCTGATTTTGAGCAAAATACAATTGCAAATGAAAACCGTAAAACTTCAAAATTAATTCATAACAATGAAGTAAAAACGCGTGTTGCCAACATTACAACTGCTGACGATAAACGTAAAAGTGGTTTTGCAACAAGAAGAAAAAGCCAGATTGAAGCTTTAAATCTTCCTTTGTTTCCAACGACTACAATAGGTTCTTTTCCGCAAACTGCTGAAGTGAGAAGCTGGAGAGCGAAATTTAAAAAAGGAGAATTAACGGCAGAACAATACAATGATTTAATAGAAAAAGAAACCGAAGCTACGATTCGTTTTCAGGAAGAAACCGGTATCGATGTTTTAGTTCATGGTGAATTTGAACGTAACGATATGGTGGAATATTTTGGAGAGCAGTTAGCCGGTTTTACTTTTACTAAAAATGGCTGGGTTCAGAGTTACGGCAGCCGTTGCGTGAAACCTCCGGTTATTTATGGCGACGTTTCGAGACCAAACCCAATGACTGTAAAATGGTCAAAATATGCACAATCGCTGACTCCAAAATGGGTAAAAGGAATGCTTACAGGACCTGTAACTATTTTGCAATGGTCTTTTGTGCGTAACGATCAGCCGCGTTCTGAAACTTGTACGCAGATCGCTTTGGCAATTCGTGATGAAGTTGTGGATCTTGAAAAAGCGGGAATCAAAATTATTCAGATTGATGAGCCTGCTATTCGCGAGGGATTGCCTTTGAGAAAAGAAGAATGGGCTGCTTATTTAGACTGGGCTGTCAAAGCGTTCCGTATTTCGGCAAGCGGAGTAAACGACGATACACAGATTCATACCCACATGTGTTACAGCGAATTTAATGACATCATTCAAAACATTGCTGATATGGATGCCGACGTGATTACGATTGAATGTTCGCGTTCGCAAATGGAATTATTAGATGCTTTTGCAGATTTTAAATATCCAAACGAGATTGGTCCCGGAGTTTATGACATTCACTCGCCACGTGTGCCTTCAAGCGAAGAAATGGTTCGTTTGTTAGAAAAAGCATCGGCAGTAATTCCGGTAGATCAGTTATGGGTAAATCCTGATTGTGGTTTAAAAACACGTCACTGGGATGAAACTAAAAAAGCTTTGATCGAGATGGTGGCTGCGGCTCAGGAAATGAGAGCTGCTGTAGAAATAGCTTAATTTAATACCTTTTACTTAGATAATTTTTGTTTTTTATTGTCAACAAGTGAAGTCGAAAATCTTGTAGTTATGATTTTGTTTCGACTTCACTTTAGTTGGCATTTTTTTCTTAAATACCAGATTTAATTTTAAGCCTCATCAATATATTGCTCCAGCGTTTTTACTTTTGCAAAATAATAATTTAAAGATGCCAGAAAAGCAATTTGAACTTGTTCGGCTTTTACTGTCTGCCCATTAACTTCAAGATCTTTTGTTGCACAGGCATCGCCAATTACAACACAATTGAAATCATAATCTTTGGCTGCTCTTACTGTAGAGTCTACACAATTTTGTGTCATCATACCACAAATAACCAGTTCTGTTATACTTTCTTCGTTTAGATATTTAAGCAATTCTGTGTCCTTAAAACTATTTGGAAAATTCTTTATTATGACTTTTTCATTTTCTGCAGGCTTTACATTTTCATGTATCGCTATACCATCCGTATTTGGCAGAAAAAATGTTGCAGCCGGTCGTGTAGAAATATGCTGGATATGGATAACCGGTAATTTTTTTTCTCTGAACAAATTCAAAACATTTTTTGCTTTCTCACTTGCTTCTTTTGCATTAACAAGTGGCATTCTTCCATTCTCAAAATAATCATTCTGAACATCAATAATCAATAACGCTGTTTTCATTTTTATGTAAATTTTCAAACAAAACTACTAAAAGATGCTGGTTAACAAATATCTAAATTAGTTTTTTTAACAGTATTTTCCTTTTAAATGAATTGATTTTTTTAAATCTAATCCAAACAAAAAAAGCACCCCATTTGGAGTGCTTTTCTGAAATTGAATATGTAATCTAAGATTAGAAGTTTTTAGAAATTCCAATGTTAAATGTTTGTCCGAAGTTGAAGTAGAATGAATTAACATCTGCACCGTTATTATCGTAGCTTAATGTTTCGTATCCAATACCACCAATACTAAAGTTAAGTCCAAAACCTTTTTGCATGTTAATGAAAAGAGCTGGAGTTACACCTACATACATACCATCAGCTTTTGATTTACCAATAAGATCTCCATCTTCGTAGTACTTGTTTTTCACATTTTGGAAACCTGCTCCCATATCAGCAAAAACAGAAAAAGTCTGGCTTAATGGCATTGTATAACGTACAAAAGCACCTGCTCTGAATCCATTCCTTTTTTCTTTATCTCCTGCAACGTCATTAGTTGAAGAAGAAACTGTAAATTCACCTCCTACAGTCCAGTTATCATGAAATTGGTAACCCACTTTTGGAGAAAAAGAGAATTCATTAGTTTTGTCTTCACTAAATCTGTATTCTGCTTTTTCAGAAGAATATCCGATGTTACCACCAACTAAAACTGTTCCTTTTTGAGCGTTTGCAAAACTGCAGATAGCTAAAGCAGCTACAAGTAAAAATTTTTTCATTTTATTTTTTGTTTTTAATTACTATCCCCTAAAGCAAGAACGATGCCGTCGTTGCTTAGAATTTTTCTATATAATTAAAGTTCATAAAAGGATAAATTTTAGCAATCAACGTTATTTCTGTTTACTTTTGTAGCAAATAAAAAGTTATGTCAATAGAAGTAAACAGCATATCAAAAAGTTACGGAGAGCAAAAAGCGCTTAATGAAATTTCTTTTAAAATTGAGAAAGGAGAAATCGTAGGATTCTTAGGACCAAACGGAGCCGGAAAATCTACACTGATGAAAATTTTGACTACTTATTTACTTGCCGACAGCGGCACAGCGCTTGTAAATGGTCATGATGTCATGACAAATGCAAAAGCAGTACAACTTTCTATTGGATATTTACCAGAGCACAATCCTTTGTATTTGGATTTGTATGTCCGTGAGTATTTGGCTTTTAATGCCGATGTTTACAAGGTAGAAAAGACAAGAATTGAAGACGTAATTCAACTGACAGGCCTGTCAGCCGAAAGTCATAAAAAGATCGGACAATTGTCTAAAGGGTACCGTCAGCGTGTAGGATTGGCAAATGCTTTACTGCACAATCCGGATGTTTTAATTTTAGATGAACCAACTACTGGTCTGGATCCTAATCAGTTAATGGAAATTAGAAATGTTATAAAAAATGTCGGGAAAGATAAAACGGTTTTTCTGTCAACTCACATTATGCAGGAGGTTGAAGCAATTTGTGACCGTGTCATAATTATTGACAAAGGTCAAATTGTGGCAGATAAAAAACTGGACAAATTAATCTCTGAAAACAAAGAACAAGTTATCGAAGTAGAATTTGATTATCAGGTAGAAGAGCAATTACTTGCTAAACTCGAAAACATAAGTACCTATAGAAATACGCACGACATGACCTGGGAACTTACTTTTATAACCGAAAAAGACATGCGTCCGGCTATTTTTGATTTTGCAAATGAAAATGGTTTGAAAACTTTACAATTGAATCAGAAAAATAAAAATCTTGAAGCTGTTTTTAGAGAGATTACGAAGTAAATTTTCAGTCACAGTCTCGGTTTTCAGTTATATAAATCGGCTTGTTTTTAAATAAAACAAGCCGATTTTTTGTTTTAACTCACTATTTACGGCTACTGGCAATCAGTGCGCTATAATTTAAAACATAAATTAATTGTTATTTTTATTTAGACTTATTATAAATAGTTATATATTTGGCAAATTAAATTTATAAATGCCAAGTTATGTTACTTAAACCCCACTCCATCAAAAAATTCATTTCACTTGTTTCAATTAGAGTTTTAAATCTTCAAAAAAGAGCTTCGGGCACATTAGAAAAAATTATTCTACAATAATTATTATCCGAAACTTAGATTTACATCTAAACACATTAGATTTTACCAATTCAAACAACATGAAAAATATTATAACCTCCATAATGTTTGCTTTCTCAGCATATGGATACGCTCAAACAGAAAATGAAAAAGAAAACGACAGTATTGTTGAAACTTCTATAAATGCCCTTGACGAAATTGTAATCGTAAAAAAGAAAATACTTTATACCCAAAAATCTGACCGAATGATTTTTAATGTAGAAAATAGTATTGTCTCTGAAGGCGGAACTGCTTTGGATGTTTTAAGCCGTGCTCCTGGAGTTGTGGTTTCACAGGATGGCGATTTATCAATAAGAGGACAGCAAGGTGTTGCGGTTATGATAAATGGTAAATTAACGCAGCTTTCGCAAAAGGAACTTGCCAATTATTTGAAATCAACCACATCATCGAATATCAAACAAATAGAAGTTATTACAAATCCATCTTCTAAATATGACGCTGCAGGCAAGGCCGGAATTATCAATATTATTTTGAAAAAACCAAATGCAGGCGGACTTAAAGGTACTGCATTTACAAGTTATGGAAGAGGCAGGAAAAACAGAACAAATTCAGGATTTAATTTAAATTACAATAAAAACAAATTCGGCGTTTTTGGTAATTACAGCTATACTTTCAGAGGCGAAGAAGAACATAAAGATTTTGATCAGATTCAGTATACAGAAAATTCCAGACAGAAAATTTTGACCAAAAATCATCAATTCTCAAAAACAAATGAACCTCTGACTTCTAACAATTTTAAAATTGGAACAAATTACGAAGTTTCTGAAAAAACAAATTTAGAAGTCTATGTTGATGCTAAAATTGGACGTTACGAGAATATGGCCAACGGAAGAAATACATTGACAAATGCATTAGATCAAATTCAGTTTGATGCTTTGACTTACAATGACAGCAAAGAAAAATGGAACGACTATACGTATGCTTTTTCTGGAACTCATAAATTTAATACAGAAGGAAAAAATATATCTTTTGATTTTGAATATGAGACTTCAAAATTCAGGTCAAATCAGTTTCAGAGTGCTCTGACTGTTGATCCTTTGAGTGCGACAGTTATTAATGACAGACGAGGTTTTATTCCTTCGAAATTGAAAGTTTTTACAGGAAAGGTTGATTTTGTAAATCCGTTTAAGGAAAAACAATCTATTGAATGGGGGTTTAAAGGAAGTGTCAAAAATAATGATAATCCGTCTGTTTATGAATACAATGAAAATAACGACTGGATTATTGATCTGAATTCGACAAATCATTTTGAGTACAAGGAACAGATTTATGCCGCTTACGCGAATTATAAATATCAAATGGAAAAACTGAATATTCAGGGAGGATTGAGAACGGAATATACAGCTATAAATATTTTACAAAAAACATTAAATGAAGAGCACAAAGATGATTATTTAAAATGGTTTCCGAGTCTTTCGTTAAAATACGAATTCACGGAAAATCATTCGATGCATGCTTCTTACAGCAAAAGAATCAACAGACCGAGCCAGTTTGATCTGAATCCGTTTCGTTTTTATGATGATTCTTTTAATTATTCCCAGGGAAATCCAAATTTAGTTCCCGAAATTACACATGCCGCAGAGATTGGATATGCCTGGAAAAGCAATTTTATGGCTTCATTGTATTTCAGCAAAACGAGCGATGTTTTCACGGAAGTGTATGTTTATAATCCGGTAGATAACACAACGGTTACTTCTCAGATTAATGTAGACAAATCCTACAATTACGGAGTAAATATTACAAACACTATAGAAATTTACAAATGGTGGTCACTGAATACACTTTTTAACATTTTCGAAAATAAATTCATGGGAAATACTGTAAACACAGATACAATAGATCCTATTGTAACTTATAATATAAGTGCGCAAAATGCTTTTACAATTTCTGAAACCCTGAAAGCCGAAGCAAATGCACAATATCAGTCAAAATCAAATCTTGGAATTTATCAGAGAGATGGTTTCTTTGATTTCAGTGTCGGAATTTCAAAACAAATTCTTTCCAATAAAGGAAGTATAAAACTGAATGTTACTGATATTTTTAATACCAATAATTTCAATATCAACTCAGCAATTGCGCAAACGGCGATCAGTAAAAAATACGAATTGGATAATCGTATTGCGACTATTGCATTTACTTACAGGATTTAAATTGTCTTTTTTTGTTTTTTTGTGTTAGTTAAGAGCCTGTATCCTTCAAAACAGGCTCTTTTTTTTCTATTACAATTTAAAGTACCGCTTTCATTTCATTAATGACAATTTTAATATCTTCTTCTGTAGTTCTCCAATTTACAAACGAAGCTCTGATTCCTTTTCGGTTTTGATAAACGGTTGGTGTCATAAATACTTTTCCGGTATCATTTAAAGCCGTTAAAAATTGACCTACTTTTTCCTGATTATGATTTCCTTTTAAAGTAAAACAAACATTATTTAATCTAATTGGAGCAAGAATTTCAAAATTTCCTTCTTCAATTAATTCGTTTCCAAAATGCAAGGCCAATTGTACACTGTTTTCTACAATATCACAAAAACCTTCTTTTCCGTAAGCCAGTAAAGAAAACCAAACCGGAAGTGCTCTCAATCGACGGGAATTTTCCGGAAGGACATTCAGATAATTAAAATTTTCTAATGGATTTCCCAAATAAGGTGCATTTGAGTTTTGAAAAGTTTCTATTTGGAAATTCACATGGTCCTTTTTAACCAAATAAAAAGCGCTTTCATAAGGAACATTTAACCATTTATGACAATCTATTGTGATGCTGTCTGCATTTTCCCAGCCTTTAACCAAATGTTTGTATTTTTCTGAAACTGCTGCAAAACCTCCAAAAGCAGCATCAACATGCCACCAGAAATTGTATTTTTGTTTTAATTCAGAAATCGCTTTAAAATCATCAAAATCGGCTGTATTAACCGTTCCTGCACTGGAAATCAGAATAAAAGGTTTTCCGTTTAAAGCCTTGATTTTTTCTTCTAAATCTGTTATGTCAATTGCTTCGCGATTACCTTCAATCGTTTTTAAAACTGTATAATTATTGCTCCCGATTCCTAACATTGCCAACGATTTTACAGACGAAGAATGTGGCGTTGCAGTAAGAATATTTATGGTTTCTGAAATTCCGTTTTTAGCAAAATCTTTCCCAAACTGAGCTCCAAACCATTGTCTTGCAATACCCAGGCTTGTAAAATTGGACATTGTTGCACCCGTTACAAATCCGCCCAGAAATGTTTTTGGCAAATCAAGCAATTGTAATAAAAGATTAATTGTTTCAAATTCAATTAAAGCAGAAACTCCGCCTTGCGCGTTTATCGCCTGCGTATTTTGGTCGTAAACAGAAGCGAGCCAGTCTCCAACAATTGATGCCGGTGTAGAACCGCCGGTAACAAAACCCCAGTATCTTGGTCCCGGAGAAGAAACCAACAAAGGCGCAAGTCTTTCATTAAATTCTTTTATCGCTTCCAGAGAGCCTAAACCTAAATCATTTAATTCTCTGTTTGGTTCAATTCTTTCTTTTGTTGAAGTCGGAATATTTTCAAGATTATTCAAAAAATTTATTCCTTGTTGTTTTGTTTTTTCGAGTATATTTTCAAAATCGTTTAGATCTTGTTGAAGTATTGTGTTCATAATTTTAAATATAAAGTTTCACGCAGATTGCGCGGATTAAAGCAGATTAAAAAAAGATTTTTTTTTAGTAGAAACTACCATTTGGTTTTCTCCGAAAATCTCGAAACGAGCATCGAAGAAATAACATCTCCATTTGCGTTTAATAAAGTTGCAATCGGATCTACTAAAGTTCCCAAAATCATGGCAACCGGAAGTGCTTGTTCCATTGGAAAACCATAAACTGTAATAGCCAGAACTTCGCCAATATAACCACCGTTCGGAATTCCGCCTTCGACTATAGAAACTATTACTGTAATTCCTAATGCTAAAAGTATGGTTGAAGGCTCTGTAAAATCCTTTCCGAACATGGCAAAAAGAAAAGTGATTTTCAGAATGGACGACATACTCGAACCATCTTTGTGCAAAGGCGCTCCAAGCGGAATCACCAAATTTCGAACATGTGACGGAATTCCCATTTTTTGTGCTGCATCCAGATTTGCCGGAATTGTCGCAATACTGCTACAGGTTCCGATTGCGGTTAAGGATGGCGTGATATTATTGCTCCAAAAAACTTTGAAAGCTCTTTTTCCGCCGGCAATTATAGCGTATAAGCTAAAGAAAGTAAAGAAATAAAAGATACAGGCAACATAATAAACACCCATCGGTTTTGCATAAACTCCAAGTAATTGTGGTCCAAAAACTCCAACCTGATAAGCGAAATAAGCTCCTAAACCAATTGGTGCCATTTTCATTATAAAGTTTAATAACTGTTTCATGACTTCGTTTCCTGAATCCAGAAAACTTTTGAAAGCATTTCCTTTTTCACCAGACTGCAAGGTCGCAAACCCAATTAAAAAAGAGAAAATAATCAAAGCCAGCATACTTTTTCGCGACAATAATTCGAAGAAATCATTTGCCGTAAGCAGTTTCGCAATCTGATCTCCAACAGATCCTGATTCAATTTTTTCAAACGGAACTTTGGTAATCGCTATATCTTGGTGAATTGGAAAAAGATAAACAGCACAAATCATTACAATTGCTGAAATTAGAATTGTCGCTAAG
>SEBM01000423.1 GCA_004296145.1 Flavobacterium sp. | reverse complement strand
GTTTATACATTGTTTTAATATGAGAAAAATTAAAAAAATCCTTCTGGTTCTGGTTGTAATAATTGTAATCCTTGCTATAGGCTTGTTCGGTTATATATTTCATCTGAAACCGAAATATGACGGTACCTTAGAACTGAAAAACCTGCAAAAAGAAACCACAGTTTATTTTGATGATTTTGGAGTTCCTCATATTTATGCCGATTCTGAAAAAGATGCAATGACAGCTTTGGGTTACGTTCACGCGCAGGAAAGATTGTGGCAAATGGAATTATTGCGACGAATCGCACCGGGAAGATTATCTGAAATCTTTGGGTCGATAGCGCTTAAAAATGATAAATTTTTCTCCGGAATTGGTATCGAAGAAGCTTCGGCGAAAGCCATTTCCCAATTAGATAAAAACAGTCAAAGTTATCAATTGACAATGGCGTATCTTGACGGAATTAATCAGTATTTGGACGAAGGAACAACGCCGCTTGAGTTTACTTTGGTTGGTGTAAAAAAAGAAAAATTCACGATAAAAGACGTTTACAATATTTTCGGATATATGTCTTTTAGTTTTGCAATGGCCCAAAAAACGGATCCGTTATTAACTGACATTCGCAATAAATATGGAGAAGCGTATGTAAAAGAACTCGGAATTGAAGGTGAGTTTAATACAACTCAACTCAAAAGCTCCAAAGAAAATCTGGAAGAATACACCGCAATTTCAAAATCGGTTGCAGCTTTACTGGACAAATCTCCAATTCCACCTTTTGTTGGAAGCAACAGCTGGGTTGTCGGGCCAAATAGAACAAAAACCGGAAAAGTAATTTTTGCCAATGATCCGCATATTGGGTTTTCTCAACCGGGAACCTGGTACGAAGCGCATTTGGTAAGTCCGGAACATGAATTATACGGTTGTTATCTTGCCGGAACCCCGTTTCCATTATTGGCGCACAACCGTGAATATGCATACGGTTTGACGATGTTCGAAAATGATGATATCGATTTTTATCAGGAAAAAAATAAAGCAGGAGATTCAAATCAATATCAGACTCCGACAGGTTTTAGTACTTATGAAACCAGAAAGAAAACAATAAAAGTAAAAGATACTTCTGATGTTGTGCTGAAGGTAAAATCCAGCCGCCACGGTCCAATTATGAATGATTTGCTGGAACGTTTAGATCGTAAAAATCCGATTGCAATGTCATGGATTTATACGCAACAGCCGATTCAGATTTTGGATGCGGTTTACGGACTTTCGCATGCAAAAAGCAAAGAAGATTTTAGAAATGCCGTAAAATTAGTGGCAGCCCCGGGACTAAATGTAATGTATGGCGATGCCAAAGGAAATGTAGCATGGTGGGCGACAGGAAAATTGTATAAGCATGACAAAGGAGTGAATTCATTCTTTATTCTGGACGGCGCAAGCGGAAAAGATGATATTAAAGAATATCTGGATTTTTCTAAAAATCCTTCTGCAGAAAATCCAAAATGGGGATATGTTTATTCTGCCAATAATCAGCCCGAAGCAATTGATGGTTACTTGTATCCGGGATATTATCTTCCTGAAGATCGCGCCAAAAGAATCTCGGCATTATTAGAACCAAAATCAGATTGGGACAAAGAAGCGATCAGTAAAATGATTTATGATAATACTTCTCCTGTTGTGGAAGGTACCGTTGATGGCTTAATTTCAAACCTAAATACTAATTCGCTTTCCGCGAATGAAAAACAGGCAGTTGAAGTTTTAAAATCATGGAAAGGAACTCACAATATTGAAGACGTCTCGCCAACAATTTACAGCAAATGGATTTATCTGTATCTGAAAAATACATTTGAGGATGAAATGGGAGAGGACAATTTTAATTTATTCCTCGGAACACATTTAGGAAAACAAATTATCGCGAGACAAATCACCAATGAAAATTCAGTTTGGTGGGACAATGTTAAAACCAAAAATGTAAAAGAAACAAGGACTGACATTGTTTCAAAATCATTTCATCAGGCAATTTCAGAACTCAATAAACAATTAGGAAATACTATTTCGGACTGGACATGGGGAAAAGTACATACGGTTGAACACGAACATCCTTTAGGGAAAGTAGCAGCTTTAAGAAAACTATTTAATGTTGGGCCATTTGCGGCTCCGGGATCAAACGAAGTGATTAATAATCAGTTCTTCGGATATAATGATGAAGGAAAATATTATGTAAAAGGAGGGCCTTCAACAAGAAGAATTGTAGATTTCTCAGATATAGAAAACAGCTGGAGCATTTTACCAACCGGACAATCCGGAAACCAGTTTAGTAAACACTATAACGATCAGGCAGAAATGTACAACGCCGGAAAATTCAGAAAAATGAAATTGAACAAAGAAGAAATTATAAAAACATCTACAAAACTGGTTTTCAAACCGAAAAAATAGAAGTTAAATTGTTTCAGGTTTCATGTTTAAAGTTTCAGGTTTCAACCTTTGTCCCTTTGAACCTCTGCATCTTTGAACCTTAAAAAATAAGGGATAAAAGTTTGAAAAGCTTTTATCCCTTATTTTTTTATCTAATAATTAAATATTTTCCGGTAACGACATCTTTAGCATAAATGTCCAGATTATTGAGAAGGACTTTATTTGTTGTCATGGCATTCGTAGTTTGGTAACCACTGTCTTTTTCGTATGCTTTTAACAAAGTTTCCAATTCTACTTCGTTATAAAAAGCAAACATATTATAAACCGCATCCCTGAAATTTTTAAAATTGATCGTTTCAGTAATTCTCATTGTTCTCTCATCATTCCAATTTTCTTTAGAAGCTGTTTCGTTTACTTTACTTAAACAATAATCAACAAAATAAGTTTTGTAATTGGTAGCTTCAATGATTTTGTTGACAATAATAGTATTTTGTTGAGAAGGCATTGGTGCTTTTGCTGCAGACGTTTGTGAAATACAAACAGAAGGGATAAACATCAATAACATTAAAACTAAAAAGTAATTTTTTTTCATAGGTTCTTTTTAAATATTGATCACAACTTTTTACTGCCGTAAATAGAGTTGATTCGGGATTATAAATTTGTTTTTCGGGCACGGCTAAAATAGTATTTTTTTGCTTTAATCTTTAGGCGAAAATGATTTTCAAATAAAAAAAAAACTCCGACAATACAATTTTGAATTTTGTATCATCAGAGTTCGTAAGGGAACGATTACCATAACTGAGAATGGCTTTTTTATTTTTATTTTCTCGAAGTGCGCATTGCCTTTACAACTTTGAGATTTTTGTCTTTTGATAATTTTTTATACTCTTCGGTTTCTCTTCCAAAAAGAGCAATTTTCCCTTTTTCATTATTATGAATGCCCCAGCCGTAACGCTTCGTCAACGGAGAAGCTCTTAAACATGCCTGACCTTTAGAAAAGAATTTTTCTCGGGCTTCATTATATTCAGCTTTGGTTAAATCATTTTTGCAGCCGCTTAAAAGCAGAATAATTAAAACGAGGGGAGCGAAGAATTTCATTTAGTTAATTTGGTAAAGGTCATCATCTATAACAACGTACTATTTTCATCAGTAGTTATGGCTGGATGGTTAATGCCAAATATAGCTATTCTTCAACTGCAATAAAATTTTTCGAGAGGCAAAAGTCTGCTTCCAATATATCAGCTTCCATCAGAATGTAAGTAGTCTACATTCGTCTGCCGGCAAAAAAATAAACAGGCCTTAGCTAAGGCTGTCAATAATTTATTTCAGAAATCTTATTTACCTGACTTCGCGTTCTTTAATAATATAACGCATGTATTTATTGGGGTTATGAAATAATTTGCATTACTGCGATTGCAGTTTACTTCACTCTTGTGTTAAGTGCATACGCCAGCGAAAATAAGAAGTTGCGGCTCTTGATGCTGCTGCCATTGG
>SEBM01000422.1 GCA_004296145.1 Flavobacterium sp. | reverse complement strand
ATCTACCTCTGCCCTAAGTTTATCATAAGTATAACCATCGCCAACCAATTTTTCGGCAAACTCGAGTGGTTTTTCTACGCGAACGCAACCATGGCTAATTGCTCTATTTGCTAAGTTAAAACCGTTCTTGTTATTCGTATCGTGAAGATAGATGCTGGAGCTATTATCAAATATAAACTTAAATTTCCCTAAAGCATTACCACTACCTGAACCTTGTTTGAACTTGAAAGGAAGTTTATCGCGTGAGTACCTGCTCCAGTTTATGGTATCTGGCTCGCCAATAAGTTTATCTTTATAATAAACGTTAATGTTGCTGTTTGATAGATAATAGGGGTCCTTTCTGGCCATCCAATAAATTTCGCTCTGCGCAATACTCACGGGAATATTCCAAACCGGGTTGGCCTGTATAGAATTAATTTTACTAAACAACAACGGGGTTTCATGGTTTTTGGGCTTATCATCCAAATTTCCAGATTTGGCAAAAGCCTTCAGCTTCTCGTCGTATCCATTTTCGCGTTTACCACCCACACAAACTTTCATCGATATTACCGTATCTTGTTTATCGAACCAGGTAAGTTTAAAGTCCGGGATGTTTACTTGTACATAATTGTCCCCAGTCTCGGGCATTTTCCAACGAAAACGCTCCATATTTAAAAGCAAAATACGTTTTTCATCCAATTCATCGGCCTTTAAGTATGCTTCTTGTAAAGCTTTATATTGGCTTGATTTCGGCTGAACTATACGTAAGGTATCAATTAAACTTTCAGAAGCAAGGAGCTTTGTCATCCCCAAACTGTCTGGCCGTTTTACTTTAATATAATACCTGGAGAAAATATTGCGAGGATTTACAACACCGTATTTTAAATAATTATTGTAATTAAGGTAGGCATTAGCGGATAATAATTCCAGTTTTGCAATTACCGGATAGGTTTCCTCAACATTTTTAAATTTGTTTTCCGCTAACTCAGCTAGTAAACCTTTTATTTCTTCAGTTTTAAATATTTTCGGATTAAAGCCATGTACCTTACTATTTTCTAAATACGTAACTAGTGAATCTAATTCCCCATCGGTGTAGAATTTTGTAACCAATTTTGGCTCATTAGTCGTGGAAGTATAATAAGCTTTAATAGTTTTAGGATTTACAAATGTTAATGCCCAAAAGATTCATTTTGGTATTAAAGGAGGTTTAAACTTTTCGACTGTCACTGGAGATGATACCGAAAGTATTGATTATGTTACATCACAAAATATTGGTCTTGTATCAGAAATACCAATATCCGAAAAATTTTCTTTTCAACCTGAAATAATGTTTTCCCGTCAGGGATATAGTTTCGACAATGATGTAGTTGCCTTAAATTATCTAAACGTTCCTTTAATGGGAAAATATTATGTAACAAAAGGATTTAGCGTTGAAGCCGGACCACAAATAGGTTTTTTACTTTCTGCTGAAAATGAAAAAACAGATGTAAAAGATTCATTTAATACTTTTGATTTTGGTGTTAATTTTGGTTTAGGTTATAAACTTGAAAACGGACTTAATTTTGGAGTAAGGTACAATCTGGGATTAACTGATATTAATAATATAGAGGGTATTTCCAGTAAAAATAAAAACGGAGTATTTCAAATATCCGTTGGTTATTTCTTTTTCTAAAACCTAACGATATAAAAACACTACTTGTAATGAGTAGTGTTTTTTTTTTAAAAGTTATTTTTTGTATCGGAAAAGTGATACAAAACATTACAAAACACAAAAACTACTATCACGCAGACCCTAGTTATCAAAACATACAATGATTGACAATAAGCAAAATTTATTTAGCAGCAGTTTTTAAATCTTCCAGCATCGTCGGGATAAGCTCACTGACTGTAGGATGTATATGAACTGCATCACGCAAAACGATATAAGGCTGTTTGGCATACATTAAATTGGTGATTCCGTTGATAATTTCATCCCCGCCGACTCCCAAAATACAGGCTCCCAAAAAAAGATTGGTTTTGGCATCAATTATGGCTTCCATAAAACCCTGGCTTTCTCCTTTTTCTTTGGCACGCCCTACTTTTGTCATCGGACGATGGCCTACCAGAATTTCGTAGCCTTTATCAAGAGCCTCTTTCCGTGTCATTCCTATTCTGCCCAGTGGCGGATCTATAAATAACCCGTAAGTGGTAATCCGGTCGCTGATTTTTCTGGCTTTGCTGCCAGACAGGAAACTCTCTACAATTTGATAATCATTGTATGAAGTATGCGTAAAAGCGCCTTTTCCATTGCAGTCTCCAATGGCAAAAATGCCTTCCACACTGGTCTGGCAATAGTCATTGACTTTTATGTAGTTTTTTTCATCCAGTTCAATAGTAGTATTCTCCAGATGCAATGTATCTGTATTGGGCAGACGGCCTATCGCCAGTAAGAGATGAGATCCCTTTATTTCCTTATTGTCTATCGTGACTGTAATTCCCAACTCAATATTTTTAGCCGCACTGATTTCTTTTGCTTTAAAAACAAGCTGTATGCCTTCCTTTTTCATTATTTCAGCTACCGCGTCACTGACTGATCCATCTTCCCTGCCTATTAATTTTTCGTTGCGCTCAACAATAGTAACCTCACTGCCAAACCTTCTAAACATCTGACCAAATTCCAAACCAATATAACTTCCGCCGATGATGATCAGGTGTTTGGGGATATCTGTAATTTCCAGAATATTTTCGTTGGTATAAAAAGGAATCTTTGCATATTCCTCCGGTACTAATGCTCTTGCACCTACATTTATGAATATTTTTTTTGAAGTAAGTATAGTATCTCCCACTTGCACCACATAATCACTCAAAAAATGCGCTGTGCCTCTGTACAAAGTAATTTTTTCGTTCGAAGTAATGCCTTTTTCTATTCCTGAACGGGAATCATCAACCAGTTTATCCTTTCGTTCCTTAATTTTCTTAAGATTAGCTTTGCTTCCCGGCGGAATTTCGATACCCAAAGAATCTCCATGAAAAGCATCCCATATTCTGCGGGCACTTGCTACATATGCTTTTGTGGGAATACATCCATTGTTGACACATGTTCCCCCTAAAAAACTCTTTTCAATAATGGCTACGGTTCCTTCTTTCGATAAGCTGAATGCCAAAGGAGAACCTGCCTGACCGCTTCCTATAATAATATAATCAAAGTTTTTCATACAATTCTGATTTTTAAGATTGTATATTAATAAGTTCGTTAAACTTTTTTACAATCGACAACCAATAAATTTATGAAAATAATTTTAAGCATTATTATATTCTGCGCTTTTACAGCAACCAAATTTTTCTATAAATTAAAAAGTAATAATTTATTTTCTGGAAAAATTAGAATTTTCTATTAATGAAATAGTTGATTAATTTAGAAAATCCTCTAATCTTCTTTGTAATACATCTTCACTTATATGACCAAAATGAACTCCCAGAATAGTATAATTATCATCGAAAATAATAAACGAGGGCGTTCCCTGCAGCTGATTCATGGTGAAGGTCTCGGCAACTAAAGGCACGTTAGCATAATATGATTTTACTTTCGTAACTAAAATCTCTTTTTCAGTTTCAGAAAAATTTGAAAAATTTGGAATAGCACTACAAATTAATTCTATGTTATTTGAATTTATAAATACTTCAGAAGATGCAATTTTGTCGAATGCTGCCGGAAAATTTATTTTTTCGTTATAATTAGAAACACCGTAATTGGTCTCATAATACTTTTTAGTTGCTCCGACTAATATACCGTCATTCAATAACAGTTTTAGGTTTGCCTCGTTATTAAACTCAAAATCTTCAAAAGCAGTGGCTACTCCGATAAAGCCCACATCTTTTTTAAATAATTTGTAAAGATTGTTTATTATTGGAATTCCATATAT
>SEBM01000421.1 GCA_004296145.1 Flavobacterium sp. | reverse complement strand
AATTGTTTTTTCGCTGTGCAGGTGCACTTCATCAATAGAAGTAAAGCGATTTGCTGACATATTTTAAAAAATTAAACTTTTGAAAAATGTATGATTACTATATCGCTTTTAGCTAGAAAGAAAAATAATCTGCCAGATTGATAAAACCTTCTATACGTGCAAAACTGCCATCGTCATTTGCTTTTTCTTCAAAAACAATTAAACTTGATTTGTTTTTTTGCATTACAGTACGAAAAGCAACTCTTGTATTCGGAATATACGATTCGTTTGTTCCGTGTTTTACCAATTCAATTTCGATAATTGGAGGCAAACTAAAAGGATATTCTACAAAAGTACCGGCGCTTGTTTTATCTACGTTTTTAGAAACACCAACAATCTCACCATTTACTTTTCTAAGAATGGCATCAAGCGGACCAGTATAACCACTTTTAGAATATTGATTGATTCCCGGAAAGATAAATCGATAGCCTGTTAAACCTGTTGCACTCAATGTTCCGGGTTTATTAGACATAACGTTTGTAACCAACATATTTTCCTTAACATAAAATGAAATGGTATCGACCGGTTTCTGATCTGTAAAAATTTTAGAATACAAAACTTCTTTTGTGTTTTTATTGATAACGTTTACAGTTTTAGTATCATTGCTATAGAATACAAACTCATAATCTTTTTCTACTTTTTTCTTAAAAGCATTATGTTTTTCTACCACTATAAGTTTATTATTTACTTCAATTTGTATAGAATCCTGTAAGGCATTATAACCTCTTATGACAATTTTCCCTGCTTTTTGTTCCTGATAAAATGGTACTAATTCGTCATTGGCACACGATGTAAGAAAAAAAGTGGCGATAAGAAACAGAATTACTACTTTAACTAAATTATCCATGAGTTGTACTTGTATATTATTTAAAATGATTGGTTTATAATTGAATATTTATTGTTTGATGAATTTTAATTTCTGAATGGTTGTTCCTTCTTCAATAGTCAGAAAATAAATTCCGTTTGGTAAATTCCCAACCGAAACGCCAGACTCATCATATTTTGATTCCTGAACAAAACTTCCGGCTGTATTGTATATTTTTAATTTTGTTTCTTCTTTATTAAAAGTATCAGACAGGTGTAACTGCAAATAATCCTTTACAGGATTTTGTTTTAAGAGTGTACCTCCGTTTGCTTCTACGTCATTTAAACCTAGTTTTTCTGCCGTGATAGACATTTTATCTATTTCATAGCCTATAGTAAAACTGTCTGTGTTGGTAAAAGCGATATAAACTTGTGATTGTCCCACATAAGGAGAAAGATCGATTATAAAATCTTGAAATTCAGGATTTTCAGCTGTTACTCTTGTAAGGAGTAAATTTTTCACCAAAGTAAAAGAACCTGGAGCAGTATCTGTAGTTGATACATATATAAGTAAATCATCATTTAGTGAGTAAACCGCTTTTTGTGCAGTAAGGTTTAATTCCATACTTCCGGCATAATAAGACAAATCTATAGCAGGAGTAATTGCCCAGTTTTTTTGCACACCCGGAAGACCATTTCCATAAGTTAGCTCAATATTGTAATTACCTAATACTTTGTAAGCCCCTTTGGTTAAAGTACCTGTATTAAGATCTAATTCAATATTTCCATATGGCATCCAGCCATTCCCGTCTCCATCTTCATCAATAAAAGTCCAGTCAGACACATCTGCAGCATCAAAATCATTTTCCCAAATTGTAAATTGCGCCGAAGCAATTCCGTAAATAAATATAAAAAGTAATACAAGTAATTTTTTTTTCATTTTATGATGTTTAAAAAGAGGCTGCCTGAAGAGTGAGAACAGAAGTATACCCAATTGCTATATGATGAGCCAATACCAAACGAAATATACAAACCTATTCTACTCTCAAAAAAAACATAAACACTCTTCAGACAGCCCCCTAATATTATTTAAATTTTATGCACTAATTAAAAATTAGTAAACTTAGTCCAAGTGTTTGTCCAGCTTGCTTCAGTAGCAAATGCACCAGTTGAACCAGCTAAGTTTAATGGACCATTGTTAAAGAATGGTTGTGTTAGACCCCAAGCATCTGCAGTAGCAGCAGTAGATGTTAGTGGGCTTAATCCTAAAGATGTACCTACAGGTAATACAAGATCTACAAAAGCATGAACTCTTGAACTAGAAACTGAAGAGTTAGCAGGCAATGAAGGAGCTTCAAATCTGATACCTGTATTATATCCTGTAACACTATAGTTGCTAAGAACAATTTGTCCAAATCTACGTACGTGTATAGCATTTTCATAAAGTCCTCCGTCTGCAGCAGCAGATACACCAATGATTGACAATTGAGAGATTGTTGGTCTTGTAACAGGAGTATTAGTTGATCCAGTTGCATTGTTATCTAACTCGATACCATTTGAATCAGCAGCACCACTACTTTTACTGTGAGTTGAATTTTTATCAGCGATAGCGATAGCTTTAGTAATTGTACCTCTGTAACCAAAATCGAAATCGAAGTTGTCATCATCTGGTGCAAAAGAAACTAAATGAGTAGCATTAACTGTTCCTCCGAAAAATTCGAATGAATCATCTCTTCCGTAAGATACTTGTATGTGAGCAAGAGTTGTTCCGCTACCAACACCACCACAAGTTAAACCGTTGATTTCAACACCAGTTAAAGCATTTAAGATACGTCCAGCATACTCGATACGAACATAGTTTAAAGCTCCAGCGCTGTGAGCGTTGTTTGAACCTCCATAGTAGAAATCAGATACGTTTGGCTGATCTCCTAAACCTTCGATAACGTTTGTAAATACACCAGTATTAGTTTCAGCGTCTCCTAAAAGAACAACTCCACCAAAATCTCCAGGTGTAGCAACTGTAGAAGGAACTCCATCTAATAAATTGTAACTAGTAAAGACAACTGGAGCAGCAGCAGTACCTTGTGCGTCAATTGTTCCAGTTTTTGTGATTACTAAAACACCAGCAGCAACTCCAGTTGCCAATGGTTTAGCTTTGATGTAAGTACCTGGCTGAATTGTTAATTTAGCTCCGATTACACGAACAACTCCATCTATTTCCCAAACTCTGTCGTTTGTCCATGTAGTGTTTGTAGTAATGTTTCCGCTTACAGTTTGTACTGTTGATGGGTAACCTGAATAATCTGCGCTTGCAGATTTCATTGAGAACGACGAATCAGTAGCTGCGTCATCGTTTTGACATGAGGTGAAGAACATAGTTGCAATTGCTAACAAAAAAACTTTTTTCATGATAACTTAATTTTGATTACCTTTGCTGCTGATTTTACATCTGAGGTCGTTGGGGAGAGCAGCAAATTTTCTTCCCTCTGACCTTTTCCTTTTTAGGTAAGATTTGTAATAAGTTTTCCGTTTACCTGCCGGAGACTTATCCCTGTTATTCCTCTTTCATTTATGGGGAAATGAAAGCTTCATTTTCTCTGAAATCAAAACAAACATCATAGCATTATTTTTGAACGTGAAACCATTTTTACCATACTAGTCTACTCGTGTAACTTGGATTTTTTTGCAGATTTCTGACGTGAATCTTACTTTGTTATTTGTTGCAATTTTTCAAAGAATTAATTTTTTAAACTGATCTTGTTTAAGATTCAGAAACTTCTCTTTATATACATTAGCTTTCAAAAGACAGAAAAATCACCTGTAATTTTACACTTAACGTTTTCTTAATTTTAACCAACACTTATGTTAAAAGAGAAGCTTCGAATGTTAATTAAAAGGAATAATTTATAGAGAAATTAAAGCTTCTTCCGTTCCATGCTTTAAACAAAGTTCTGTCAATATCTTCATCAAACTTCTTTGTTGCCCCTGCTCCAAGTCCCCTCTGATCTCTTGGATTTCCGCCAGCTTCAAAAGGTATTTTTTTCGAAT
>SEBM01000420.1 GCA_004296145.1 Flavobacterium sp. | reverse complement strand
TCTTGGTTATCTTCCACAGGAATTTGGCGTGTATCCTAAAATTTCTGCTTATCGTTTATTAGATCATTTAGCAATTTTAAAAGGCATTGTCAATAAAAAAGAAAGACAGAATCAAATTTTTAATTTATTACAGCAAACTAATTTACTCCAACACAAAGACAAAATGGTTCATTCTTTTTCTGGCGGAATGCGACAAAGATTTGGAATTGCGCAGGCTTTATTGGGAAATCCTAAAATTATAATTGTTGATGAACCAACTGCCGGTCTGGATCCTGAAGAACGAAACCGGTTTAATAATTTACTGAGTGAAATTGGCGAAAATATTATTGTGATTTTATCAACCCATATTGTCGAAGATGTTCGGGATCTCTGTACCAAAATGGCAATTATTTCTAACGGAAAATTAATCCTGGAAGGAAATCCTGTAGAAGAAATTGACTCTTTGAAAAATAAAATCTGGATGAAAGCGATTCATAAAACTGAATTAAAAGAATACCAAAACAATTTTAATATCATCTCTTCTAATCTGAATTCCGGTAAATTAAATATTCATGTTTTTTCGGAGCAACAGCCAAATCCTGACTTCAATTTGATCTCACCAGATTTAAGTGATGTTTATTTTAGTGTTTTAAATCAAAATCAACTTAAAAATTAGTGTTATGTTTTCAAAATTATTACAATTTGAATGGCATAATACTTCCCGAAACTGGAGTTTTTATGCCACATTTCTGGTTTACCTGATATTAGGCTTTTTTATTGGTGCTTTCGCTAACTTTTCGTTTTCGGGAGCTTACAAAAACAGTCCGTATGTGCTTGCTTTTGCAATTGGCTTACTTTCATTAACAACGATATTTTCAATCACAATTCAGGTAGCACAACAGTTTCTCAAAGAATATGAAACGAGGTTTGATTCTATTATTTTTACAACACCTGTTTCTAAATTCTCTTATTTATCAAGCAAATTTATTATCGCTTTTACAATTGCTTCTGTATCATTTGGCGTTTTTATCATCGGTATAATGATTGGCCATCAAATGCCATGGCTGTCAAAAGATGAAATTGGGCCTTTTTTTATTCTCAATTACATCTGGCCTTATTTGGTTTTAGTGATTCCTAATATCTTATTATGTCTTTCTGTACTTATTGCTTTGGCGTGGTTAACGAGAAGTAAACTGCTCATTTATGTTGGCGGTTTGATGATATACATATTATATGTTGCAGGTTCCTTATTTTCAAACTCCCCTATTTTTGCAAATGCTTCTCCTTCATCTGCTGCACAAATGTCAATGGCTGCAAAAATAGATCCGTTTGGTCTGGCTGCTTTCCTGGAGCAGACTAGATATTGGACATCAATTCAGAAAAATAACGGTTTAATAGAATTGTCAGGCAATTTTTTACTAAACCGAATACTTTGGATTTCTGTTTCTATTATACTGTTATTGCTTTCTTATCGATTATTTTCATTTCGAAAAGTAAAAACAAAAAAAGCAAAATCAGAAAAAATATTCAAAACAGAAACAATTAATTTTTCGAATGAAGTTCCGGCACAAATTAAATTCAGAACTTTAAAACACAATTTATTAGTTCTTCAAAGTTATATCAAAATGGATGTTTCCCTGATTTTAAAAGGAATTCCATTTCTATTAATCGTTGTTTTATTTTCAGGATTGCTTTTAATTGAAATTTCAGATGAAATTGATGGCGGAAACCGCTTAGCGCAAAACATCACCAATACTGCTTTGATGATTAGTACGATTATGGATCGTCTGCCTTTTATTTTACTTCTCATTTTACTTTTTTACAGCAATGAATTATTAAACAGAAGCGGAAATGTACGTTTTGAAATGTTCGAAAACACAACTCCTTATCAGCAAAGTATTGTTTTGTTAGCCAAAATTATATCGCTTTTTACAATTCCGTTGCTGTTAATTACACTGAGTATCATTATAGGTTGTTGTTTTCAAATCATTAATGCAAATGCTTCAATACAATTTGGTCTTTATGCATCCTTATATTATTATCTCGGTTTGCCTGCTTTATTGCTTTCAATCTTAATCTTGTTTTTTCAAACTCTTATTCGAAATAAATATCTGGGTCTTACGATCGCCGCAATTGTAACGATTTTGATAAGTTCAGCAATTGGAGAACAATTAGGAATTCAGCATCCTTTATTCCGATTTGGTGATTCTTTTAAAAGGGAATATTTTGATTTGAATGGATTCGGAAAATATACAATTCCGTTTCATGTTTCGATGTTGTATAATCTCGGATTGGCTTTGATTCTAATGGTAATTACAGGGATTTTATGGAAAAGAAATTCTTCAATCTTAAAATCATTACAAAGACATTCTTTTAATAAAATTCAAAAGCTCATTTTTACTTTGGGTATTTTGCTTTTTATTGGTTTTGGAAGTTTTCTGTTTTATAAAACCAATATCGAATATCCTTATCTCACAGAAGATGATCAGAACAATTGGAGTGAAAAATATGAATTGAATTTTAAAAAATACTCCCACTTACCTCAACCCACAATTATTTCTGTAAAAAGTAATGTCGATTTGTTTCCTGAAGAAAATCGTTATGAAGTAAAAGGAACTTACCAACTCATTAATAATTCTAAAAAACCCATTGATAGTTTACTCCTATATATAGATCGAAATTCTAAGCTGACTTCTGTAGAAATTCAGAATGCAGAGGAATTAAAAAACATAAAAGAATTTGATCTCTATTGGTATATTTTGACAAAACCGTTGCAACCTCAGCAGAAAATAAAAATGAATTTTTCGTTCGAATCTTCATGGTCGCCGTTTAAAGGTCATACTCCTTTTAATTCAATAATCGAAAATGGTTCTTTTATGAGGATAAGCCGATATTTTCCAACTTTTGGATATCAGGATTCTAATGAAATCAGTAGTAAAAAAGAACGTTCCAAAAGACATCTGCAACCTCAGACTCCACTAAAAAAGTTAGCTGATAAATCTAAAACCAATTATAATTTTATCAATTATGAAGCAATTGTTTCGACTTCTAAAAACCAAACTGCAATTGGCATTGGAGATTTAATTGGAAAATGGAAAAAAAATGATCGCAATTATTTTCATTATAAATCAAATGGAAAAATTCCGTTTCGATTTGCTTTCTCTTCCGCGGAATATCAAATCAGGAAAACAAATTATAGAGGAATTAGTATTGAAGTTTATTATGACAAAAGACATTTTAGAAACGTTGCAAAGTTAATTCAGGATGTAAAAAACACTTTAGATTACTGCCAAAACAACTTTGGAAAATATCCTTATAAAACAATTCGTTATGCCGAAGTCAGCGCTTTCGCGGATGGATTTGCGGCAACTTCATATCCTTCAACCGTTTTCATGAAAGAAAATTTTGGTTTCTACAGCGATCTTTCTCATAAAGATAAAGAAGATGTAATTAATCAATTGACGGCTCACGAACTTTCACACGAATGGTGGGGAAATGCGCAAATAAATCCGGAACAAAAAGAAGGAAGCTGGATTTTGACCGAAACTCTCGCGCAATACACCGAATTAGTGCTTTATGAAAAAGAACATGGTATCGAAAAAGCACTTGAAACCTTAAAAATTCACTTGGATTTATATTTAAGCAGCCGAAGTTATGATCCCGAAAAGCCGCTTTACAAAACCAATTATGACACGCCACATCTTCCTTATGATAAAGGAATGCTGGTTATGCATCAGTTACGAATGTTAATTGGAGAGGAAAAAGTAAATCTTGCGTTGAAAAATTTCTTAAAACGTCATAAATACCCAAATGAGATACCGGATTCTGAAGATTTACTGAATGAAATTTATGCCGTAACAGACAAAAAGTTTCATCATAAATTAGACGAAATGTTCAAACAAATTATTACTTATTCT
>SEBM01000419.1 GCA_004296145.1 Flavobacterium sp. | reverse complement strand
ATAATAAATCGCTTGATCCCGGAACAAATGGCGGAATAGATAAGGAATTAAAGATATTATACGAGAGACAGGTTGCAGGCAAGCTTGACAACAACTCTTGAACATACTAAATCAATTTTTATTAAATGTTTGATAAAGAAATTTAGTTAAACCCGGAATAAATAAATTAACCTGTCTTGAACTATGGAAAGTTTCGATTTATATAGAGAGGCAAAGGGCCAATACGAGAAATTAATTCCAGAAAGAAATGATGGTTTAATACTCCTATCTCTTTATGCTAAGTGTAAGGACCAAGACTTTACTGAAGTAAACATTATAGCCATCATTAATAAAATTTTTAAAGAACAGGGTACAGAAGTTTCCAGAATAGAACATTATCGAAACAATACTATCATCTTACGCTTACAAGAATCTTATCTATGGCGCAATGAAATCAAGAGAACCTACCAACTAAAAAAATATGCTTTAGAAATCTGCAAAAATGTAGAGAAACGCCTACTAGACAAACATAATCCAGCTAAAATAAAACGCTTTTTTGATGAACTTTATAAAAGCATAACAGAAAGCGTAGAGCAAAAAAAAGACTTTAATGAGTGGGTAGAAGACCATTTTGATTTACGCATGCCCCAGCTTGTCTCTCAAATTGAGATCCTAGACCAACAAGTAAATGATTCGGTAAATGATTTTAAGACGAGCGTAAAATCAGATAATCAAAATATTCTTGAGATACTGAAGGAGATTGAAATCCATTTAGAGGTAATTAAGGAACAGGCCTCCGAACTAAAAAATGCATTTCAGGTTTCTTACGAAATTGATGAGATTTTAACTACTATTCTTCAGCAAGCTGATAGCTACCAATACATTGAAAATATTCAAAAAGTTCAAAACTTTCATGACAATTCTAGAAGTCAGCTAGAACAGGTAAGTAAGAGAATTGAGAAAATAAAGCCAAGGGTTCGGGAATTTATTTACGATTTTAACAAACAAGATTTTGACCGTAAAACCAATAAGTTCATAGATTATTTACTGCAAAAATCTTTTGTAAAGAAACAAGGCTCGGTAAAAAGATTACAGCTACCAAATCGTCTTTCTAGTTTTAAAGTCACTTCTACACAGCATTCGCTTGTATTCAATATTGTACCAATCAAGGAAATAAGTCCAAAACTACCTGTGGCAGTTTCAACAAGAACAGTTGACATTACCAAAAGAGCAGAATTATTAGCGAAAGCAAAAAAATGGAAGCAAGATAAAGAGCGAATAGCTTATTGGACTAATATAGCCTTTAAAGAGTTAGATGAGCATGGAATACTATATTTCTCTACCCTATTTTTTAAAATTTTAGACGGAGATAAGTTACCTGTAGCGGTTAAAACAGCGCACAGCATTTTAAGAAGAGCCACTAAGTATAAATCGAAATATAAGATTGATATTCTTCAGCATGCGATAAACCATACCACTAATAAAAACATATCATTATGGAAAATGACTATTCAGAAAACAAAGTAAAATATAGTTTTCTATATGAAAAGAAAGCAACTAAAGTTTTTTCAAAGCTAGATTATGCGCTTAGAAGTGGCATCCATATACAAAGAGAATATCCATTAGATATCAATTTATTTCAGTTCTTAGCAACAGACGAGAATTTTGCTTCTTTAAAAGAATACTACAAAGACTTTTACAACCTAAACCTCATTAAAGAAGGCAGTGAGTTTAATCAATATTACTATTTAGAGTTAAATGAAGATGGCAAGAGCAATGTTCCTTCTGATAACCGAGATTATCTAAAAGGTGAATTTATCATTATTGGGATGCTATTTCTTAAGATGTCAAAATTAGATGGCAATCTAGAACTAGATAGTACTTCAGAGTTCTTAAGCTTGCTTTATGAAGAATATGTAGAGGAAAAGACTGCTTTGCGAAAACTAATCAATGACAACTCTTCTGATAAAGGTACAGATATTACTGACCAAAGGTTTGAGGATATTGTAAAGAAGGCTTTTATAAAGTTTTCCGATTTAGGGTGGTTAGTTTGGGATGACGAAAATGAAAAGGACAAATTTAAAATTATGCCCTCGTTTGAAAGATTAAGGACAGCATACCAGCCCCAGATAGAAACCATAGATAACCTAATTAAAGAAGTTAAAGATGCAGAATAATTTCCCTCGTATATATAGCTTATCTACCATCGGCATCAAGCAACACTTCAATGCCGATTATTTGTTTCACCCCTATAGAACCGACTTTAGTGGCGAAAGTGGTAGTGGAAAAAGCATGATTGCTGATATTATTCAGTTGATTTTGATTGGGTCTTACGAATTTAAATCTGCGACTGATGGCAACAAGGACAGAGATGTAAAGGGAATGCTTTTGTCTACTAAAGGTAAGGCTGCTGCTAGAGGTTATGTTTTTCTGAACATAGAGTTAAAACCGAAACAATATGTTGTAATAGGTGCCTATATTGAAAGTACCAGCAATGTTGCTGACATGTTTATCATTCAAAATGGTTATGATTGGAAAGAGTTAACCCCTTTAAATAATCCGATATTTACTAAAGATATCATCATTGATGGTAAAATAGATACACTCAGTAGCCTTTGTGAAAAGATAGAATTCGCAAGAATGAAAGTCTTTAAAAGGAAAAACTATCATCAAATTTTATACGATAATGATATTGTGTCTCTAGACTTAACTAAAGAAGAAACCTTAAAAACCTATGCTAGTATTTTAAGGTCGTTTTCTAGAGGAAAGGGCTTCAAAAAAGAGTCAGAAAATCTCAAAAAGTTTCTTTTTGGTGATGATGAGAAAGACGAAATTAAAATGAAATATGATGAAGAGGTAAAAAATATTATAAATGATTTTCATGAACACAAAAGGTATATAAATGAAATAAGATTGATTGAAGAAAAACATGTCACATTAAAAAATGTACTTGAAAAAAGCAAGTCATATAAATCTGCCTACTCGGAATATTTGACAAAAGGATATGTTTTTTGGGATAAATTAAAGCAAACATCTTTTAAAGATCAGCAAAAAGCAGACAAGGATCTGCTAACAAAAAACAATGAATTAAATTTCATTGAAAAGCAACTTATAAAGTTAAAAACCGATGAACTCAAAGAACTTATACGTTTAAAGGAAACAGTAGCTAAATCAGTATTACAAACTGAAACAGACAATAATATTGAAAACAAATTCTTTAATATAAAACAGGACAAGTCTGCTGTAGAGAAGGTAGAAAGTTGGCTAAAGATTAATGATAGCCGATTGGAAAAAGTTAAAGAGTGGTTTTCTTACCAGCTTAAAGAAAACAACAACAAGAAGGCTTTAGAAGCCTTTAGTACTTATTTAATAAAAAATAATGCCTTAAATGATTTTGAAAACTCGAAATGGTTATCTGATTTTGAGATTGAAGAGACTGATTTCTCAAAAAGAATTGAAGGTTTTGAAAAAGAAATAGCAGAGCTTAACTCCCTATCCAAATTCACCGATGTAAACAATCCAGAATCACTTTTGAACTGGGCAATTGAAAACTTGCAATTTCCAGTTTCACATACCATTGAAAGTACTTTAATTTATTTTCAAAAATATGGCATCGTAGAACCACCTAAACAAAATGAAGAGAGATATGTGCCATTTCCAGAAGACCTATTTAACAACATAACAACTAAAATTAAAGAAGAAACAGAACTCGGCTTTTGGTTAAATCTCGACGGTGTTTATGAATATATCGAACACTCTCCCACCCAAGTTTTGAATGTTAGTGATCCGACATCAATAGTTGAACCATTAAAAAAATTAAAGGCAGGTATTGAAGATCGACTGTCGATACTTGATTATCAAAAACAAAAAGATCAAAGACTTAAAGACATCCTATACGCATATAGTAATCTTACAGTTCATATTAAATT
>SEBM01000418.1 GCA_004296145.1 Flavobacterium sp. | reverse complement strand
GTAAACTTCTCTTTTCTTCCTTGGTGTTCATCAAATTATTATTTTTAGCTAAAATATTGTTTTTTTAATCAAATCACAAAAGAACTCATGATTAGAGTATTCTTCTTTTTTATTTTACTAATAACAAGCTTTTGTGGAAACGCACAGGAAAGTACAGCTTCAAAAAATGTTTCTACTTTTACTATTGAAGCTCCTCAGTTAAAAACAAATAAAAAAATCTGGATTTATTTACCCGAAAATTATTCGGCTTCAGCCAAAAAATATAGCGTTATCTACATGCAGGATGCGCAAAATCTGTTTGATTCTAAAACTTCTTTTGTTGGCGAATGGAATGTCGATGAAAAACTTGATAGTCTAAAAGCTCCAGTTATTGTGGTTGGAATTGAACACGGAAACGACAAACGAATTGACGAATTGACACCTTATAAAAATGAAAAATATGGCGGTGGAAATGCAGATAATTACGTCGATTTTATCGTAAAAACTTTAAAACCATATATCGATAAAAACTACAGAACCAAGACAAAACCCAAAAACACTACCATTATGGGAAGTTCGCTTGGTGGTTTGGTTTCCTTTTATGCTGCCGTAAAATATCCTGATATTTTTGGAAAGGCCGGCGTTTTTTCTCCTTCATTCTGGTTCTCAAAAGAAATCTACACTTTCGCAGAAAAAGCGCCAAAAATCAAAACAAAAATTTATTTTTTATGTGGAGATAAAGAAGATGAAGATATGGTAAAAGACATGAAAAAAATGGAACGTTTGTTAGATACTAAACGCTGTTATTGTCTTCATCTTACTAAATCCAAGGTTGTAGCGGGCGGCCAACATAATGAAAAACTCTGGCGCGATGGTTTTGCAAAAGCTGTAGTCTGGCTTGGTTACTAAACAATTTTTACAGTATGAAGTTAATATTAAGAGCTTACGATCTCAAACTGAAACACACATTTAGGATTTCAAGAAAATCGATTGATTTTCAGCCTTCGCTTATCGTTGAGTTACAAGATGATGGTTTTTCCGGTTTTGGTGAAGCAACTTCAAATCCGTATTACAATATTACTATTGAAATTTTACAGCATGATATTGAGCAAATCCGAAATATTGTTGAAAATACAAATAATGAAACTCCAGAAGAATTCTGGTATAAAATAAAATCTGTTCTGTCTGATAATCCTTTTGCTTTATGTGCTTTGGACAATGCATTTAATGACTTATATGCCCGCAAAAAAGGAAAGAAATTATATGAACTTTGGAATTACAACATTTCTCATAATCCACTAACCAATTATACAATCGGAATTGATAGTATCGAAAATATGATTGCCAAAATGGAGGAACTTCCCTGGCCTATTTATAAAATAAAACTGGGTACTTCTGAAGATATTGCTATTGTAAAAGAATTACGGAAACACAGTAACGCTATTTTTAGAGTCGATGCCAACTGCGCCTGGACGGTTGATGAAACTTTAGCAAACGCCATTATTTTAAAAGATTTGGGCGTAGAATTTATCGAACAGCCTCTCAAAGCAAATGATTGGGAAGGACAGCGAGAAGTTTTTAAAAATTCTGTTTTGCCAATTATGGCTGACGAAAGTTGTATTACAGAAGAAGATGTTGCAAAATGCCATAATCATTTTCATGGTGTAAATATAAAACTGATGAAATGCGGCGGAATCACACCGGGAAGAAGAATGATTGCTGAAGCTAAAAAATTGGGATTAAAAACGATGGTCGGCTGTATGACAGAATCTACCGTTGGGATTTCTGCAATTGCCCATTTATTACCGGAACTGGATTATGTTGATATGGACGGAGCGTTATTATTATCCGAGGATATTGCAAGCGGCGTAACAATTAAAAATGGCAAAACATTTTATCCCGAAAGAACAGGAACCGGTGTTATTTTGTTCTAAGATTTCCTCTTAAAATAATGTACCTTTGTACAATAAAAAAATAAATGATTTTCAGGAATGGCAACGATTGTAAAACGTAATACCTGAAACTCCAAACTTGAAACAAAAGAAAAAATGACAAATAACGATATCTTAAAAAAACTTCGCGTGGCTTTGATGCTCCGTGACGACCAAATAGTTGAAATTTTAGAATTAGTAGATTTCAGAATTTCAAAATCCGAATTAGGTGCTTTTTTCAGAGCAGAAGATCATCCGAATTATATGGAATGCGGGGATCAGGTTTTGCGTAACTTTTTAAACGGATTAGTTATTCATTTAAGAGGAACAAAGGAAAATCCTAAAAACCCAACAGATGTTTTAGCAAAGCACAAAGCTGAAATTCCGAAAAAAGAAACATCTAAAGACAGACCTGAATTTAAAGCTGCGCCAAAAGACAGCGAAAGAGCAAGAGGCGATCAAAAACCTTCAAACACAGGAGCTGCTAAAAGACCTAAAAAGAAAGAATTTCCAAAAGGTAATGGAAAAGTACAAGTGGTAGAAAAAGTGGTTTACAAAAACGGTAAAAATAAGAAGTAATTTAACCGCAAAGCACGCAAGGTTTTTTTTACTTGTAAGACTTAATAAAAAACGCAAAGTTCGCAAAGCTATATGGATAAAGCTTTGCGAACTTTGCGTTTTTATCATAATATTAGAAAAAAAATCTTTGCGTGCTTTGCGGTTAAAAAAACCAAAAAAAAAATCCCTCCGAAAATATCGAAGGGACTTTATATAATTTGATTTCTTATTTAATTAAGAAAGAGCAGCTTTAACCTGATCAGCAGCTTCCTGGAACTGAACAGCAGATAAAATTGGCATACCAGAATTATCGATTAATTCTTTTGCAATTTCAGCATTTGTTCCCTGAAGACGAACAATGATTGGCACATTAATAGCGTCACCCATGTTTTTGTAAGCATCAACAACACCTTGAGCAACACGGTCACAACGAACGATTCCTCCGAAGATGTTAATCAAAATAGCTTTTACGTTTGGATCTTTCAAGATAATTCTGAAAGCAGTTTCAACACGTTTAGCATCAGCAGTTCCACCAACGTCTAAGAAGTTAGCAGGCTCAAAACCAGCGTATTTAATTAAATCCATAGTTGCCATTGCAAGACCAGCTCCGTTTACCATACATCCTACAGTACCGTCAAGATCTACATAGTTCAAACCTACTTCTTTAGCTTCAACTTCGATTGGATTCTCCTCACGGATATCTCTCATTTCAGCATATTTTGGTTGTCTGTATAAAGCATTATCATCGATATTTACTTTAGCATCAACAGCCATAATTTTATTATCAGATGTTTTTAAAACCGGGTTGATTTCAAACATAGATGCATCAGAACCAATGTAAGCATTGTATAATGCGTCGATGAATTTCACCATTTCTTTAAAAGCATTTCCGGAAAGACCTAAGTTAAAGGCAATTCTTCTTGCCTGAAAACCTTGTAATCCAACAGAAGGATCAACTTCTTCAGTAAAGATTAAGTGTGGTGTGTGTTCAGCAACTTCTTCGATATCCATTCCACCTTCAGTAGAATACATAATCATGTTGCGTCCTGTAGCTCTATTCAATAAAACAGAAACATAAAATTCAGAAGTTTCACTTTCACCAGGATAGTAAACATCTTCTGCTACTAACACTTTGTTTACTTTTTTACCTTCAGCAGAAGTTTGAGGTGTAATCAATTGCATTCCGATAATTTGTCCTGCAATTTCTTCAACTTGTTGCAAATTTTTAGCAAGCTTAACTCCACCACCTTTTCCACGACCACCTGCGTGGATTTGTGCTTTAATTACGTGCCATCCTGTTCCGGTTTCGGCAGTTAATTGTTTTGCAGCAGCCACAGCTTCAACTGCATTGTTAGCCACAATTCCGCGTTGAATGCGTACTCCGTAACTCGCTAGAATTTCTTTTCCTTGATATTCGTGTATGTTCATAATATAGAATTTGT
>SEBM01000417.1 GCA_004296145.1 Flavobacterium sp. | reverse complement strand
AAAAAATGAGTTAATAAAATGTTAAAAAATATAGTTTCCCTATTTAAAATTGACAAAACAAAAGTATTGAATTCTATATATTTGTTATAAAGAACAATGAAAATGGGCATGCTAAAAAAAACAAAGATACTACATATACTTACTCTAATACTAGTTTTAGGGTCTTGCGGAAAAAATAAAAAAGTTACAGAAAAAGAAGTTACCACTATAGAAGATACATTACCCAAAATGAAACCTTTGGGTCCTGAAAAAAAAATAAGTCAGGCTTACATCAACTCAGTTACCGGAAGAATAAATACTTTTTACTATAAAAACTGGAAAAACAACAGTATGAACGGGAGTTTTCTCGTAGCCCGAAATGGTCAGATTATTTATGAAAAATACAATGGTTTTGCCAATAAAAATGAAGGTACAAAAATAACAGCGGAGACACCTGTACAAATTGCTTCTGTAAGTAAAGTCTTGACAGCAACAGCAATTTTAAAATTGGTAAACGCCGGCAAAATTGATTTGGACCAAAAAGTAAATACCATCCTAAAAACATTTCCTTATGAAGAATGTACAATAAGAATGTTGCTAAGTCACAGAAGCGGTATGCGTAATTATGCTTATTTTACCGATCATGATAAAAATGTTTGGGACAGACACAATCAGTTGACAAATAAAGATATTCTGGATATTCTGGCAACCAAAAACGTTGGTTTGGAATCCTTAACCGGAACACGTTTTGGTTATTGCAATACCAATTATGCCATGCTTGCCCTTATTATTGAAAAAATAACAGGTTTAAGTTATAAAGAAGCTATGTCTGAAATGATTTTTAAACCTTTGGGAATGACTCATACCTATGTTTTTGATGATGATAAAGACAGAAAAAAAATTGTCCCTTCATACAAAGGAAATGGCGTAGAAATTGGTTTTGATTATTTAGACAATGTATACGGCGATAAAAACATATTCTCAACAGTAAGAGATCTTTTAAAATTTGACAGAGCCAGAAATTCTCCTGATTTTTTAAAACCGGAATTACTTAAACAGGTTTATACCGGATATAGCAATGAGCGTAAGGGAGAAAAAAATTACGGTCTTGGCATCCGAATGATTAATTGGGATTCGGGACAAAACTATTACTTTCATAACGGTTGGTGGCACGGTAATACCTCATCGTACATTACTTTGATGAAAGAAAATGTTACCATTATCGCTTTATCAAATAAAATGACGAGAAATACATATGCGGTTCGTAAACTCGCTCCTATTTTCGGAGATTATCCGTTTAATTTTAAAGACGAAGAATAATCTATTTTTTCTTAAATTTTTAATAGAAAGTAATTGCAAATAGTATAAATTTGCAAACTCATTTTTGGGGTCGACTGGTTTTGACAGCAAGTCGAATTGAAAAGTAAGCACGTCGAGCATTGAGACCTTGCTCGTAAATATAAGATCTCACAATTTTACACGGCGAAAATAACTACGCTTTAGCTGCATAATCTGAATTATAGTACGATTAGCCACGTCCCTACCAGGTAGGGAAGCTGGATTCTCCTGGACAGCCTTGGTTTGTGGCGTTCCGCCAAGGGGAACCGTAAAAATAAACCTAGATTTCCATGAGCTTCGGGTGGATTTCGAAATTAAGAAGATAAGTGTTGAGTGGTTGTTCCTGACCTAGCTTAACATCGAAAATCCAATCAGGAAATAAACGCGTAGAAAGCTCTTTAGTTGCTTGTTTGGACCCGGGTTCGATTCCCGGCGACTCCACAAAAAACCCGAAAAATAATGATTTTCGGGTTTTTTTATTTTAAATTCCAGCTATATAAAAGTTTAATGAGAAGGTTTATCAATATTAGATTGAAAAAATGCAGAGCGGAAAAATAGAAAATGAAGAAATAAACTGGACTGTTTGCCCGGATTGCCAGGGACGCGGAAAAAAAAGCCAAAGACTTAGCAAGAAAATCAGGCTTAATTATCAGCGAGAATTAGAGCAATTTGAAAAAAATCAAGGAGAAGGAATAGCTCCGGTTCGTCCTAAAGCGCACCAAAGCGTATGTTTAAACTGTTCCGGATCCGGATTAATTTCCTCAGTAAATGTTCCAATTGCAGATAAGGAAAATTATCCACACGTAGCTATAATTGGTGCCGGTATTGGAGGGGTTGCTTTGGCTGTCGCCTGTTTACACCGCGGAATTCCTTTTACACTTTTTGAACGCGATAGTAACTTCGAAGCCCGATCTCAGGGTTATGGACTTACTTTGCAACAAGCAAGTAAAGCGATAGAAGGATTTGGTATTTTATCATTAAAAGACAAAGTGATTTCTACACGACATGTCGTTCATAATACCGAAGGAAAAGTGATTGGAGAATGGGGAATCAGAAAATGGATTTCCTCAGATATCAAAACATCTCCAAAACGTACCAATATGCATATCGCACGCCAATCTTTGCGTTTAGCATTGCTGGAACAACTTGGCGGCCACGAAACGGTACAATGGGGACATCAATTAATAGATTTTAAAGAATCGGATAACGAAGGTATTGATTTAAGTTTTCTTGTAAATGGCGAATTGAAAAACATAAAAGCTGATCTTGTAGTTGGTGCAGACGGTATTCGCAGCACTGTTCGCAAACTTTTAATTGGCGATGATATTGCACCTTTGCGTTATCTGGATTGTATTGTAATATTAGGAATTTGTCCTTTAAGCGCTCTTGAAGGTGTTGACAATTCTTTGTTAGACTCGGCGACGGTATTTCAAACAGCAAATGGAAACGAGCGAATTTATATTATGCCTTATAAATCAGATTCTGTGATGTGGCAACTTAGTTTTCCAATGACAGAAGAAGAAGCGAAAGAATTAAGCTCAAAAGGTCCACAGGCACTTAAGGAAGAAGCGTGTCGAAGAACACAATGGCACGATCCTATTCCTCAGATTTTAGCAGCCACTCATGCCGCTCAGATTTCCGGATATCCTGTATATGACCGTGAATTGTTGAAACCGGAATTATTGAAAAAAGGAAAACAATCTACACTGATTGGAGATGCTGCTCACCCAATGAGTCCTTTTAAAGGTCAGGGAGCAAATCAGGCTTTATTGGATGCGCTTAAACTGGCTCGAACAATTTTTAAAGAATGCAGGCCTTTGTCACAATGGCGAAAATCCGGAATAAGAGAAAGTGTTTTAACCGAATTTGAAACAGAAATGCTCAAACGAAGCGCTACCAAAGTAAAAGATTCTGCAGATGCCGCACAATTTCTTCATTCTGAAATTGTACTTCATGAAGGTGACGAACCAAGAGGAAGATGCCTCAAGAAAAAAGAGAAATAAAACAAAAGCCCATTCCTTTCGGTTTGGGCTTTTCTGTTTTGGTCTTACAACATTGATGATTTTTGTGTTTGAACAAATCTAACTGTTCAATTTTTACTATTTAATTACCGGCAAGAGCTTTTAACTGCATGTATTTGCTAAGACTGCCGTAATTATTTCCTTTTTCTTTCATTGCTTTAATATAATCAGGCGTCGCTCCTAAAGCTTTTGCTCCAACAACATCGTCCAGCTCTAAATCTTTGAATCCTAAACTTTTGTATTGGTTAATTAGTTCCGGTGTAATATTCTGAGATTTTAAAGCAAACAAATCGTCTGGTTTTATATTATTATAACCTGCTTTTTTAAATTCATTGATATATTCCGGAGTGATGTTTAAAGATTTTAAAGCTATAATTTCATCATTCGTCAAATCATTATATCCTATTTCTTTAAAAGAGTCAATAAATTTTTTATCAATATTTAATGACTTAAATGCTACAATAAAAGGTAATACCGTAAGCATTCAGTTCAAAAGCGGTGAGAGTAATAATTCTTCAACTACTTTTGATTTAAGTGAATTTAGTTCACTTCCAAGAGACACAAAAGGAGAAT
>SEBM01000416.1 GCA_004296145.1 Flavobacterium sp. | reverse complement strand
ATTATATTCTGCATAAGCAAATATAAATACTTTCTTTATACTCATTCTGTAGTATTTTTTAAATTTTAACAACTCTATTTTCGCTTTAAATTTAGAGTTCAAAATTGCAAGACCTTATTTTCTTTTTACAAAACGATCTATTGTATTACTTTTCATAAAATTATATTCATCCTTTGTTATCCCCAAGACCATGATTGCTGTCATTATAAGAATGAATAATAAAGATGAACTTGTTATGAGTTTAATTAAGTTATTACCAAAGTAAAAATTATTTGAACACAAGAAATATACTCCCAAAACGAATATGGTAACCAAAACTATTCTTAAAAGTACATTCCTGCAGAATAAAACAATAGAAACGTTTATCATTTTTTTTAAAAACCACAAACGGAAGAATAATGAAATAACAGTTATAAAGATGCTAACAAAAAAAATCTGTAAAGGATTATCTTCAATCTTTAAAAAAATATAAGAAACAGGTAAATTTAAAAATATCAAACTTCCAACTATAATCTGATACCATTTGATCTTTCCGGTAGCCTGAGCACCTGTCATTAACGGGCCTGAAATACAATTAATCAACAAATCGATCAAACAAAGAAATACAAAGGAAGAAGTGTGTGGTGGTGGTATTTTTAGCCAGATTTTTAAAATAAAGTCAATATTAAATAAAATCGGACAAACAATTATAAGCATAAAAAAATACGAAAATTTCGCACTTTGAAATATTAACTTAGTACTTTCTTCAACTTTTCCTGCCGCGTATTTTTTTATAATCTGAGGATTAACTGCCGATTGAAAGTTTGCAACAAAAAGGCTTACGGCGCCTTGAATCTGCAAGGTTATGCCATAAGCGGCATTTAAGAAAGTTCCAAAAAAGACATTTAGAATTACATTATTCCCCTCAGCCCTGGCAACTGTAGCAATATTTCCAAAAAGGTTCCATCCAGAATAAGAAACTAAATTAGTATAAAGTTCTTTATCATAATAAAACTCATATATACTCTCTCTATACTTTCTTTTACAATAATATTTATAACAAAATGCAATTATAAATGTGACCGCTAAAATTAAACCAGAGTAGGTTATAAGCTTATCTACAGGAGAAATAACTAATAAATATACAATAACTAATTTTAAAAAAACTTCTACTATGCTCAAAACAGCATACACGTTCATTTTCTCATTAGCAATAATCAATGCATTATAAGGAACCTGAATTACACCAACTAAAAATGTAAAAATTGAAAATTGAAAAACCCAATTTACAGCCCCCATTCGTTCAATAGGAATATTTAGTTTATTATTAACGAACCAAAGCCCTATTGTTTCAGCAAGAACAAAGATTAGCAAACCTATTCCAATATGTATATTTAAAGTTGCATTAAATACTTGCTTTAACCTGACAAGATTTTTTTGTCCAATCTCAACCGACAAAAATCTCTGAGTTGCTGATGACATAGCAGCATTAAAAAAACTAAATAAAGTAACAACTCCGCCTATTAAATTGTAGGTTCCATAATCACTTATTCCTAAAGTCCTTAATACTACGCGAGAAGTATATAAACTTACCGACAAAGTAAAAAGTAATCGTATATACAAAAACAGAGTGTTTTTTGCAATAGTTTTTGAACTAGACAATTTTATAAAGTTTTATCACTTTCACTCAAAAACCCTTTTACGTCATAAACTACAGAAACCTCTTTACGAATATTTCTTAAGTCCAAATCTAAAAACTCTTTGTGTGCAACGCCAAGAATTACGGCGTCAAAAGTATCGTTTGGAATAGACTGCGTAGTAATAATATTATACTCATGCAGTACTTCATCAGGATTAGCCCAAGGATCATAAGTATTGACAACAATACCATATTCCTCTAGTGAAGTGATTACATCAATAATTTTTGTATTTCTTACATCCGGACAATTCTCTTTAAAAGTTATTCCTAACATTAAAATCTTTGCTCCATTAACAGAAATATTTTTCTTAATCATAAGTTTTACAACTTGCGAAGCAATATATTCTCCCATTGAATCATTTAATCTTCTACCTGCAAGAATAATTTCAGGATGATATCCAAACTCTTGAGCTCTTTGTGCTAAGTAATATGGATCAACACCGATGCAATGCCCACCAACTAAGCCTGGTTTAAAAGGTAAAAAATTCCATTTCGTACTAGCTGCTTCCAGAACAGCTTGTGTATCAATATCCATTAAGTTAAAAATCTTCGCTAACTCGTTTACAAAAGCAATGTTTATATCTCTTTGTGAATTTTCGATAACCTTTGCTGCTTCAGCAACCTTTATTGACGGCGCTAAATGAGTACCTGCAGTAATTACAGATTTATATAATTCATTTACTTTCAACCCAATATCTTCGGTAGATCCTGAGGTAACTTTTAAAATCTTTTCGACTGTATGTTCTTTATCACCAGGGTTTATGCGTTCAGGCGAATAACCCGCAAAGAAATCAACATTAAATTTTAACCCTGAAACTTTTTCTAATACCGGTACACATTCTTCTTCCGTTACACCCGGGTAAACGGTTGATTCGTAAATAACAATATCTCCTTTTTTTAAAACTTTACCTATAGTTTCACTAGATTTATACAATGGTGTTAAATCTGGACGATTATTTTTATCTACAGGAGTTGGAACAGTTATTATAAAATAATTACAGTTTTTAATATCTTCTAATGAAAACGAACAAAAAAGCCCATTATCATTAGTATTAAAATTATCGCACAATACTGACTGCAATTCTTGATCTGAAACTTCTAAAGTACTATCTCTTCCTTCTCTAAGTTCATTTATTCTTTTTTGATTGATATCAAAACCAACAACTTGATATTTTGTTGCAAATAACCTTGCCAAAGGAAGTCCAACGTAACCTAAACCAATAACTGCAATTTTTTTCATCTATATATTTCTTAACCTTATTTTTCAGGAAATAATTTTTATTTTCTTAAATTTTCAAAATACCAATTAACTGCTTGTTTTAATCCTTCCTGAATTGAAAATTTAGGGTCATATCCCAGATTAACTTTAGCTTTTTCAATACTTGCCAGAGAGTGCGGTATGTCTCCCATTCTATTAGGGCCATAAATAACTTCTACATCATTAATTTTAGGATCTAATTCAGATAAATTTTCTTTTAATAAATTTACTAGCTGACTCAAAGTCGTCCTGTCTCCGTATGCTGTATTATAAACTGTATTTATAGCCTCCTTATTTTGTGTAGTCATAGCAAGTTCGTTCATTTGTATGACGTTATCTATATATGTAAAATCACGAGAATAATTTCCATCTCCGTTTATAACAGGACTTTCGTAATTCATAAATTGCATAACAAATTTTGGAATAACAGCAGCATATGCTCCATTTGGGTCTTGTTTACGTCCAAAAACATTAAAATATCTTAAACCAATAGTTTCTAACCCATAGGTATTACTAAATATTTCTGCGTATAGTTCATTAACATATTTTGTTATTGCATAAGGAGATAAAGGTTTACCAATCACATCTTCAACTTTAGGAAGTCCTTTTGAATCTCCATAAGTAGATGAACTGGCAGCATAAACAAATCTTTTTACTTTAGCATCTCTTGCAGCAACAAGCATATTTAAAAAACCAGAAACATTTACATCATTAGTTGTTATTGGATCGTTTATGGATCTCGGTACTGATCCTAATGCAGCCTGATGCAATACATAATCAATACCTGAAATAGCTTTTTTGCAATCTTCAATATTTCTGATATCTCCTTCTATTAAAGTAAAATTTGGATTAGAAAAATGAATTTCTATGTTGTGTCTGTGTCCTGTTGAAAAATTATCCAAACAAACAACTTTATAATCTTTATTTAAAAAATATTCGATTAAATTCGAGCCAATAAACCCTGCTCCTCCAGTAATTAAAATATTCATATAT
>SEBM01000415.1 GCA_004296145.1 Flavobacterium sp. | reverse complement strand
ATTAATTTTAATGAAACCAATATTGGTTTTTCATTTCATAAAAATATAAACTCAAACAGTACGATAACAAACACATTAGCTTATTCGAATTTGAAATTAAATTATGACGCAGGAATTTACAAAGTCTTTGAAGATTTGGATGAATTAAATCAGATTCAGGACAAATTTGATTTTTTGTATACTGTTTCTGAGAAAACGAAATTGAAATTCTCTGTTACACCAACCGTTAATTTTCAACAAAACCTAAACACTTCTGATTTTACTGTTTTAGGAAGTTTTGAGATTAGCCGACAATTGGATTCGAAAACAAAAATTAATATTGGTGCAGCAAGAACAACTGCTTTTGGATATCCAAAATTTATACCGGTCTTATCTGTAGATTATAAATTAAATGAGCAAAGCAATATCCTGATTGGTTTTCCGGATTCAAGAATTTCTTATTCTAATAATGACAGAAACAAATTTAGCCTGACAAATAGTTTTAATGGTAATTTTTATCAATTGGACACTCAGAATGCAGATTATAATAATTCAAAAGTAGTTTTATCACAAATGACTTCCGCTTTTGAATATGAAAGGAATATGGATAAAAACTGGTTTATAAGCTTTAAAGCCGGATATGATTTTAATAAAAAATACAATCTGACAGACGATAATAATCATAAGGTTTATAATTTTAATATAAGTGACGGCTACATTTTAGGAATTGGGATCAAATACAAACAATAAATAAATTTAATACACTATGAATAATTTTAAAAAAGGAATATTATTCGCGGCACTGTTTTCGGGTCTGTTTTTTACAGGCTGTAGTAACGATGATGACGATGATGATTTAATTGGAAACTGGGTAAAAAAATCAGCATTTGACGGACCTGCAAGATCTAGTGCTACTAGTTTTGTTATTGGAGATTATGCGTATATCGCTACCGGATATACAGGAGATGTATACTTAAAAGATTTATGGGCTTATAACTCAAATGGTGATTATTGGGAGCAAAAAGCAGATTTTGCAGGAACAGGAAGAAGTTCTGCCTCTAGTTTTACCCTAAATGATAAAGGATATGTTGGACTTGGTTATGATGGTACAAACAAACTTAAAGACTTCTTTCAGTACGACCCGACAAGTAATAGCTGGACACAAAAAACAGATTTTTCAGGCACAGCAAGATATGCTGCTGTTGGTTTTCAGGCTGGTGGAAAAGCTTATTTTGGAACCGGTTATGATGGAAATTATTTGAAAGATTTTTATCAATATGATGATCAGGCAAATACATGGACACTTGTAAACGGATTTAGCGGGAATAAAAGACGTAACGCTACTGTTTTTGTAATTGATAATAAAGCGTATCTGGCAACCGGAGTAAATAACGGGGTTTATCAGGAAGATTTCTGGGAATTTAATCCTGCTAGTGATGTCTGGACACGAAAAAGAGATATTGACAAAGATACCGATGATGATGATTCTTACAACGATGAGTATGCTATTGTTCGTTCTAACGCATCAAGCTTTACAATGAACGGATTAGGTTATGTTGTAGGTGGAGAAAGCGTAAAAACGATATGGGAATACAATCCTTCATCTGATGTTTGGGTAGAAAGAACTCCTATGGAAGGTGCAACAAGAACTGATGCTGTAGGTTTTGCAATCAACAACCGTGGTTTTTATATGTTAGGGAGAATAGGTACCGTTTATTTTGATGATGCCTGGGAGTTTAAACCGACAGAGGAACAGAATGATGATGATAATTAATATTGAAAGGTCCTTCCGGATTATACTCCGGAAGAACTTATTGTTTATTCTTCTTGTATTACAGTTTGCAGCTTGTTCTAAAAATCAGGTATTTAAAACTGAAACATTCCAAACAACTTCAGGTTGGGGGTATTCTATTGTTTATAAAGACAAAATTATTATTAAACAATCGGTGATCCCCGTAATTAATGATTCTAAGAGTTTTGCTACAGAAGAAGATGCTCATAAACTGGCTAATCTGGTTGTAGAAAAACTCCAACAGAACATATCGCCAACCGTAACTAAAAATGAGTTAATTTTATTAAAAATAAAATTCTAAATGAACATAGGCGCCATAAAAAATACAAGTTCTAATAAAATTCTATTCCATGTTATTATATGGGTATTCTTTATTTTAACCTCACTGATACAATTTTACGAAAGTCCTTTTACAATTAATAATGACTTTTATGCACAGTGGTTTACAGGTATTGTTTTATTTTATCTGAACTATTTTTATTTGGTTCCGGCCTTGCTTTTAGAAAAAAAATACTGGCTTTATTTTGCTTTTGTCCTGGCGCTGATTATTCTTTTTATGGTAATAAGAATCAACTATTTTATGCCGGAATTTAGACATACAAGGCCTCATCACATGATGCCTCCGCCTGAAGACATGAAATTCATTTTTAAAGGAAGGCATGTCAGAGCTGTTATGGCAAAACAACCTTTGTTTTTCAAAATCGGGCCTTCACTTTTTTATATTCTGATTATTACAATCAGTGCTATTATCCGAACATTAACTGAATTTTATAACAACCAACAAAACAAATTAATCGCAGAAACCCACAGAACGAATACTGAATTGATTTATTTGCGAAAACAAACCAACCCGCATTTTTTATTTAATTCATTAAACAGTATTTATTCTCTGGCGCACAAGAAATCTGATTTGGTCCCTGATGCCATCGTAACATTATCTGAACTAATGCGCTACATGTTGTATGAAACAGATAATAAAACGGTGGCTCTGGAAAAAGAAATTAATTACATCCAGAATTACATTGAGTTACAAAAGCTAAGACTCAACAACATCGAAGATATTTTTATAAATGTTCATGGTGATACCCGAAATAAATTTATAGAACCACTGTTGCTTATTTCTTTTGTAGAAAATGCTTTTAAATACGGAACCGATTATAAAGGTGCCGCACATGTAAAAATTAAGATTATTATTTTCGAAAACAGTCTTGACTTTTGGATTGAAAATACGATTGAAAACTATGTAAAAGATCCTGAAAATTCAGGAATCGGATTAGTTAATATTCAAAACCGACTTGATTTACTTTATCCTAATGCACACGAGCTTACCATCACACAAGACAGTAAATTCTATAAAGTACATTTAAATTTAGATTTAGAGAGCATTCAAACAGCAATTAATTAACCTTAAAATTATGGACAGAAAAAGATTCATCCGAAATGGTATTTTAGGAATTGCTTCGTTAGCAACAGCTACAAAATTATTAGAGTCGTGCTCTAAAGATGATAATAACAATGACGACACCAATGCTTCTGACGACGGAACGTGTAGTGTTTCTCCATCAGAAACAAAAGGTCCTTTTCCGATCAAAACACCAAGCCAGTTAGTTTTAGAAAACATTAAATCTGATCGTGTTGGAATTGCGCTTCTCATTAACTTAACTATCGAAAATAAAAACAATAATTGTGAACCTTTATCGGGTGTTTTGGTTGATATCTGGCATTGCGATAAAGACGGAAATTATTCTGAATATGGCGGAACACAAATGCAACAGACTGATTATACTTCTGTTCATTTTTTAAGAGGAAGACAAACCACTAACTCAAACGGAGAAGTTTCGTTTATTTCCATTTATCCGGGTTGGTATCAAGGGAGAGCACCACATGTGCATGTAGAAGTTTTAAGCAACAGCGGTAGCTCGTTATTGGTTACGCAGATTGCTTTTCCTGAAAACATTTCAAGCGATGTATATTCAAGTACCAATTATGCAGCGCATGGTCAGGCTGACACGGCAAACACAAAAGATAATGTTTTTTCGGATAGTCTTTCTGTCATTTTCATATACAGAAGTTCAACCCAAGAATATTTTTGGAATTGTAATGGTCAACAAAGCACTTTCGAATGCGCAAACGCAAATGAATGCTGGTGGTAAAGATTTCATCGCACTGTT
>SEBM01000414.1 GCA_004296145.1 Flavobacterium sp. | reverse complement strand
GTTTTTAGTTTCAGATAAAACTTCAGCTAGTAAATACTGATTTTGTTGTTCTGTTGCCGTTACTTTATTTTCAAGTTTAATTTTTTCAAGATGATTTTTAAATTCATTTGTAAAAATTAATTGATTTAATTCGGCAGCAGAATTTGCGTCTGCAAAATGTTTGTTTCGCAAAGCATCATAATAATAGGCGAGGACAAATTGTGCTTTTTCGTTTTTTGTCTCCAATATTTTATCAAAAAGTGCAATTATATCTGAGAGAAAAAAATGTTCTGCTTTTAGTAATAATCCCGAAGAATTAGAAACACGATTATTTATTTTCTGAATAAAATCTGAATCTTGATTTAACAGATTACAGGTTTCAAGAATACTGACCGTTTCTCTGTGCAAATCATTAATAAACGAAGCCGTAAAAACGGCTTCATTGGTATTTGTATTTGAATCTAAATATTTTTTCAGAGACAAAAATGATTCTTCAATAATCGATATTGGATTTTTTTTTGACATATAAATTGTTTAAGAAATCATCATTTGATGTATAATTTCTTTTGATAATTCTAAGTGATCTCCACAATAATCTTTCCACGCCAGTCCCATTTCTCTCAAATCGTATTTGGCAACGATGGTTCCGTAGCTTTGCAATTTTCCGTCGATTGTCGGATAACCGATAACGTAAATTGTTTGCGCTAATTCCAAAGCCAATTCAATATCGTGAGTTGAGAAAATAACCGTGTTTACTTCCGAAGATTTTCCTAATAAGTCGAACGCTTTTTTTACTTCCTGAATGTTCCCAACGTCTAATCCTGAGAAAGGTTCATCTAAAACAATAAATTGATCTGAAGAAAATAACTGTTCAATAATAGCTGTTCTTTGTCTTTGTCCTCCAGAAAGTTCATTAGGATATTTGTCTTTACAATTCTCTAGACCCCATTCTTTTAGGTATTGTTTTATTTTAGTTTCTTTTTCAGATTCTGAAAGCTTGGTTTTTCTTAACGAAAATTTTAAAGCTTCCGTAACCGTTTTATGTCTGAATAAAGTGTATTTCTGATCTACCAAACCAATGTCGCCTTCCTTAACTGGTTTGGCTGCATTTGGTTCGCTGTTTTCAAAATCCCTGATTAAAACTTTTCCTGTGTTTGAAGGAACTAATCCTGTCAAAGCTTTAAAGAAGGTTGATTTTCCTCTTCCCGATCTTCCTAAAAAAGCTATAACCTGACCCGTACAATCTACATTCGGACGAACAACATCTTTTTCAATTACGTTTATATCTTTTATAATAACAGTATCATCGTAGGCAACGCTAAGATTTTCTACGTATAAAAGCGTTTCTTTAAATTCGTGTGTCATGATTATATTTTTGAATATCTGAATATGGCTTTTCTTAAGTAGTTGATTCCTGCGTCTAAGCCAAGACCTATTAATAATATGATTATCTGAAGCGCAATAATACGTCCGGTATTCATAAATTTATCAGAGTTTTTTATTAAAAATCCTAAACCTCCTGAAGCTACAACTATAGATTCTACCGTAACAAGCATCATCCAGGTTATGGCAAGATTTTGTCTGATTACGTCAATTACATAATCTAATCTTCCCAAAATAATTACCTGCCAAAGCACTTCTAATCTTGTACATTTCAGCATTTTGGCGTGATCAAATTCTTCTTGTGGAATGTCTTTGATTACGGCAATTAATGATGTTGTTAAAAACGTAGTTAAGAAAATAACCAAAATCCAAACCTGCATCATTCTTGCTTCATGAATAACCATTGTGATATAAAACGAAAGTCCTGTAAAAGGTAGAAAACGAAATTTAGTTACAAATTCTGAAACCGATTTTAATAACGGAATCGGCCATGAATAGGCAAAAATCAGCGAGATTAAAGTCGCCAGAAAAATAGAAATAAAACACAATTTCAAGGAATTGAAAATATGTACCACCAATCCTTCATTATACAATTCCTGAAAACCAGTAAGAACCTGACTCGGAGATGGAAATAAATGTTTCTCGCCAGAAGTTGCAATAAACCAAATAGCAATTAAAAGAACCAGCCAGCCTGTTAAAATAAGGGTTTTGTTGGTTTTTGAAATTTTTTCAAAGGGCGTTAAAAATTTTATCATAGTTATAGTAAAGGCTGTCCCGTAAGACAGCCTTTTATATTTAAATTATTATTTCAGGAAAGTAATAACTACACGTCTGTTAAGTGCTTTTCCAGCTGCAGTATTATTGTCACCAATCGGATCATTTTGACCTTTTCCGTCAACCATTTGAAAACGGTTTGCAGGAATTCCTTTTTGCTTCAAATAATTTACAACAGCTTCTGCTCTGCTTTTTGATAACGCTAAATTAGAATCCGGATTTCCGATATTATCGGTGTGACCCACAACAGTTAATTTTGTGTTTTCTGCCTGTACAAGAAGGTTGTAGATTTTTTCTACTTCTTTGCTTGAACTGTTAGAAATCTCTGCGCTTCCTGTATTGAAATTAATTTTCCATTCTCCAGAAGCTACAACTTCTGTCGCCTGATTTGTATAATCTGCTTTATCTGCAGATGTTGACTCAATGTCATTAATATTTTTTAAGAAAAATAAGTTTACCGCTTGCTCGTAAGGAACAACTGCTCCAACATTTTCATTAAATCCAAAAGGGTTAAGATCTGTTAAGTATCCGGCAACTTGGTTATATACTGATTTATATCTGTTTACACCATCAGACAAACCATAATATTGCATAGCATCAGCATAGTTGAAAACTTTAGAACCTCCCATATTATAAGTAAGTCCTCCTTTTGTTCCTTGTTGTCCTTTAAACATTTTATACCAGTAGTCAGCAGTTTCTAATTTGTAAGTATCTGCAACTGCCTGAGACGCTCTCACTTTCCAGTCTTCATAATTTTTCATTTGGTTTGAAGCTGTAAGTGCCGATTTTAAGATATTAGATACAATATCAGGATTTTTTTCTGCCCATTCTTTCACACCAATAATAGTTGTTGGCATTTGGTTGTTGAATTCTTTTGTAGAAACGATATCAACAAAACCAGTCAATTTATCAAAAACTGTTTTATCTCCGGGAGTCCATGTTGCACAACCGTCAATTTTTCTGTTAACCGTTTTTCCAGTCAACTTTCCGTCAACAACTTCTTTTAAAGTAACTGTCCAACCTGTAGTTTGAGATTTAATCAATTCTTCAGCAGATTTGATATAGTCATCATTTTCAGATGGATAAATATTTACAGCATCAGCATCATAAGTAGCAGGATCAGGATTTACTTTTAAACCGTTTGCAAAACAATAGTTTACAGTTGTTACCCAGTCACCGTCTCCAAGAACTGCAGAAATTACAGATCCTTTCATAGATTTTGGATCAGATTTCCAGCTTGGTGGCCCGATTAATTTATCTTCACCGTAGCTCATCCCTACAGCACCCATAACTTGTACGTGGTATTTGTCTTTTCCGTATTTTTCGTTTAAAGATTTCTGAACAGAACTAATGTAAAACGGTGCTCCGTCTCCCATAATTATTACCGCAAAAGCACTTTTATCTGAACTTGGAAAAGATTCTCCTTTATCAAATTCTTCAATAAATTTCATTTGCATATTACGCAATTCTGAAAGCCAGTCCTGACGAACGATTTCAAGATTAACTCCGTTTTTTTCCATCAAAGACCCTTTTGTAGTTTTAGGTCCACCGTTAGAAACAATAATTCCAGATTGAGCATTCCATGCATATGCTGCAATTCTTACTAATGGTTTGTTTGAAACTTCAGAAGATAATTCTGTACTCGGCAGTGGAATTTTTTGAGCATTTGTAACATTGTTAACATCTGTTGAGTTAAGCTCCATTCCGTTTAATTGTTTAGAAACGGCGATACTCGGCACAAAACTGGTGTACGAATTAGAAAATGGTGTTAAGCTGGGTTGGGTACGGTTAGAAGGCGTACCATCAA
>SEBM01000413.1 GCA_004296145.1 Flavobacterium sp. | reverse complement strand
AATTATTATAAAATAAATTCCGTTATTATTTCTTATTGGAGTATTCGTATCCTGCCAATAAGTTGTAGTATTTGGTCTGAACTGTTTTTTATAAATCGTAATTGTTCAAGTTCTTTATCGTTTAAATTAAATAATTCAAATGAATAAAGTGTTTGTAAATAAGTTAAATAAAGTTGTGGATTAACGTTCCATTCTATACCAAATTTTTCAGAAAATGGTATTTTATTATTTTCAAATGATGTTTCAAAGTTGTATACCATAATATGATTAGATTGAAATAAATGCCTATCTATTGGTTTTCTTTTTCTTTTCCTAATGAGATATTAAAAACATTAAAGCCAATACCAAAGCCGAACCACATATTACCATTATGTTGCCATTTGTATTGGTTTTGATTATTTATTTGATCCACTCCAACATAAATACCAGCTTGTACCTTCTTGTATTCAATCATAACTCCACTAAATAAATTTAAACAAGCAACATCCTGAGCTTTTAAATCAGTAATACCTGCAGAATTACTTGCATTCAGATTTACACTGCCTATTCCAGCTCCAACTTGTAAATTTAAGTGGGCATCATATATTGATTTAATATTCCAATTTAATGTTGTACTTAAGTTAAATTCTGTATCAAATGAAAAATTATCTTGTGGTCTGGCCTTGAAGGGTAAAGTTAATATTCCAACAGATAATCTTTCTCTTTTTTCAATTATACTAGCACTTTTATCAAACTCATTTTTCGAAATGTAATAAATTTTATTATTGTAAATTTTCATTTTAAGCTCATCAGTTGTAAAGTTGAGCGCTTTTAAAGCAATTGAATCTGTTCCAATATTATTTACAATAAATTTTATAGAAGGTTCCAAAAAATTAGCTTTTATTGTATCATTTCCACTTATATTCTCAAATTTCAAAACTTTACAGTAAGTTTTAAGAGTCACTATATCTCCTTCTTTTTGTGAGAAGCATGTATTGCATATAATCAAAAAAAAGATTAGTAATAAAAAGTATTTTTTTTTCATAGCTTAATTTTTATGTTTTGTATTAGTGATAGATATAAATGTAAAAAGTTGATGATGTAAAAAAAATATTTGCGTTACAAAGGTTATTACAATTTTAAAACTAGCACTAAGTATTTATACGGTATTTTATTACAAAAAAAAGCCTCAACTAATTTTAGTTGAGGCTTTTAAGTATTTCGTTAAACAAAAAAAGACTACTTAAAAAAACTATTCAGTAAAATCTGATATTTCCTTCCCACAGGAATAATTTCGTCGTTACACATCGTCAGACTTTTAAAAGTGACAGCATTAATTTTACTGACATTGACAATATACGAACGATGCACTTGTAGAAAATCGGTGCAGTCAATTTCTGCTGCAATGCTTGCCAGCGAACCGTAAATAATCATTGGGAGATTGTGTCGGGAACTGTAGAGTTTCATGTAGTTGCCCAGACTTTCGATATAAATAATATCACTCAAAAGAATATCCGTCATTTGACCGTTTACACGATGCGAAAGCACTTTTCCGTTTGAGGTATTTTCTTTTTTTACGTTATTTCCAGAGAAATATATTTTAGCTTTTTCAATCGCTTTAGAGAATTTTTCGAACGAAATAGGTTTCAGCAAATAATCTATAGCATCGTTTTGATATGCCGAAAGCGCAAAATCAGAATAAGCCGTCGTGACAATTGTAAGCGGGCGGTTGGGTTGCGATTCCATTAATTCCACACCCGAAATTACCGGCATATTAATATCCAGGAAAATAATATCGTATTTGTTTTCATTCAGCATTTTCAGCGCTTCCATTCCGCTAAAGGCACTTCCGGAATGTTCCAGATCGTCAAATTTTGCGATATGCGAGGCGAGCGCCTTATGTGCCGGCGACTCATCGTCAATAATCAGACAACGGTAGGTAAATTCCATATACTTAATTTTACGGTAAAAGTATCTTTTTCTTTTTTACAGCTCAAATCATGTTTTAAACCGTAAACTTCCAAACGTCTTTTCAGGTTTTCAATTCCGATTCCGGTGCCCAAAAGTCTCGAACCTGTCACAAGGTAATTATTCTTTAAGGTAAAAGTCAAATTTCGACATTGTAACTTTAAATCCAGATGAATAAAAGGCTGCTGCGTTTCTGCAGAAAATTTAACCGCATTTTCTACCAACGGCAAAAAGAACAAAGGCGGAATCTCAAAACTTTCAAAAGGACCGTCGTAATTATAGGTAAAAACGAGCCTTTCGTTTCTAAACGTATAATATTCAATATATTTCCTGATGAAATCTATTTCTTCATTTACAAAAACAAAATCTTTTTTGGTCGCTTCAATCTGATAACGTAACAAGTCGGAAAGATTCAGGATTCTGTCGGGCAGTTTATCCGGTTCAGACAAAGATTCTCCGTAAAGATTATTCATGGCATTCAATAAAAAATGCGGATTCAGCTGTTGTTTTAAAAACGAAAGCTCCGACTTAAAGTTCATAATATCCTTATCAGACTGAGACATTTTTTTGGTGATTCCGATATGAATAAAATAAAAAAGTGTTCCGTTGGTAATCAGCGAAACGATTTGCAGGGTTTTTAAATCTCCTAATCCAACATTAGGAAAAAACCAATTCATAAAATAATAAAAACAGGTCCAGTAAATAACAAGAAGTATAAAAAACGCTTTGACCTTTTTGCGGAATAAAAAAGGCTTGATTATAAATATATTAAAACAAGTTACCCAAATTATACACGGAAAATAACCAACTGCCACTTTGCTTGCAATATAACCCCAGCCGTGTCCGTCAAGTCTTATTTCGTCGTATACACAAGCCAGAATGACCAGGTAAACAAGCGCATTGATAATAATGTTTCGTAGAAAAAAGTTCTGGTAAATTTTTGCAATCGTCATAGCGGCAAAAATACTCTAATATTATAGTTTATAGCTATTTGAGATTAGAATTTTATACAAACGCCATTCGTATAAATCATACGCCATTGGTATAAAAATGCTATTATAATAAAGATGTCTGATTTACTTTTGATGTCGGTTTACCAAAAATAAATTCAGGTTTTTACGATTTAAAAAAGAGAGCTATGATTGTTGAAATTTTTAAAACAAACGTTCAGAAAGTAACGGAAACCAATTATATAATTGCCGTAATAAAAAGGGCATTTCCTGCTTACAAAGTCAACTTTGATTTAGAAGACTGCGATAAAATCCTGCGTGTAGAAGGCGTAGAGCTGCAATGCGACAATATTGTCGATTATGTAAACTGTTTGGGATATACCTGCATCCGCTTAGAATAGCTAGTGTTAAATATCCAAAACAGGTATAAATACGCATTTATATCTGCTTTTTTTGTAAGTATTTTTTGTCCGTCTACGGCTACCAATGACTCCGGAAGCTGGTTAGAACCCACCTTGGCTTCGTCATAATTTGCATCCTGGGCTACTGAAAACAAGCTAGTGCCCAATAGCACTAACATTATAGCCAATCTTCCAACGTTTTTCATTCTTGTTTCAACATTTGAAGTTCAAGTTAGGCATATTCATTCTAATAATCATAGGCCTACACCGTTTTCTGATCGGTCTACCATTGAAAGCTATTGTGGTTCATCACTCCCACCTTCCCTAAGAGATAAATGACGTGAAAATACCTACTTTCAGGTATTGACCCCGGTCAGTCAAAACGATACATTCGTTTATCTAAAACATGTTACTACGTTCTTAGGCCCATAATTTTATGAAAATGTGTACTACAAAGCGGTTTGCACTAATTACCGCAACCCTTCTCACTTGTTTCGCTTTAATTTTAGGATGCTCAAAAGACGAACCAGAACCCGTATCAGAAGTAGTAGAAGAGCCCGCTGAATCGGCGCTCCCTGCGGTCGGAGGAACACTTGTTAAGGATACCACACGATCAGCGCAGTTTACCAGTTTAGTCTCGTCAGATGGGGGC
>SEBM01000412.1 GCA_004296145.1 Flavobacterium sp. | reverse complement strand
GAACATCCAAAAAAAGAATTTCTTCCAGATCAATTTTAGCTAAAGCATCTTCCGAATTAATTTCTTCAATTGTATTTTCTAATGTTTTATATTTTTCTTCGAAAGCAATTTTGTCTATTCTGAAATCATTGTTTTTCTCAAAATCATATTTTTGCTGTTCATTATTTAGAACATTATAAACTAACAATTTGCCATTTAAAACTTCTCCTGTTTCAAGAATAATTTTTATGACTTCATTAGCTTGAAACATTCCAATTATTCCAACTGAAGTTCCAATAACTCCTGCATCATTACAATTCGCAGACTCGTTGTTTTCATTTGGAAATAAACATTTGTAAGTGGGTCCGTTTTGATAATTAAAAACAGAAACCTGGCCTTCAAATCTAAAAACAGATCCGTAAACCATTGGTTTATTTACAATTAAACAAGCATCGTTTATGAGATATTTAATAACTAAACTGTCTGTCGCATCAACAATTATGTCATAGTTTTCAAATAACTGAATCGCATTATTTCCTGATAATTTTTCTGTAAATGAATTGATTTTTATTGATGGATTTAATTCCGTGAGCATTATTTTAGCTTCATCAGCTTTATACTTTCCGACAGCATTTGTTTTGTAAATTACCTGTCTTTGCAAATTCGAAATTTCGATAACATCGTCATCTACAACTCCAATTTCGCCAACGCCCGCCGCAGCCAGATACGGAAGAACAACAGCACCCAAACCGCCTGCTCCAATTACTAAAACTTTTGCTTTAGCTAATTTTTCCTGTCCGTTTTCTCCAATTTCGGGAAGAATAATTTGTCTGTTATAACGATTTGATGCGTTCATAAAAATCAATTTTATCCTCCGGCAAAAGGAGGCAATAATGCGACAACATCAGAAGATTTCAATTGAAATTCTGTTGTTTTTTGAATTATTTTCTGGTTGACTGCCACACTAAAAGTCAGCGAATCGAATTGGTATTTTTCTTCTAAATCCTGCAGTAAATCCTGCAATGAAATAGTAGATTCAGCAACCTTTTCGAAAGCACATTTTGTCTTTTCAGCGACAGCTCCAAAATATTTAACTTCAATCATTATTATAAATTTAAATTTTGAAAAATAAATTCATCTTCAAAATTCTCCTGAAAATAAGAAGTTAGTTTTGAAGTATTTTTCACCACTTCGCCAATTACAATAATTGCCGGCGAAGAAATATTGTTTTCGGATACCAATTTAGCAATTGTATTCATAGTTCCGACGACTTTCTGTTCTGAATTTTTAGTTCCGTTTTGAATAATTGCAATTGGAAGATCGTCTGTTCGGTTTTCTTTATAAATCGAAATAATTTCATCCAGCTTATGCATCCCCATCAAAATCACAACTGTAGCAGCCGATTTTGAAGCCAGATGAACATCTTTTGACAATTCATGATTAGAAGTTGTTCCGGTAATTACCCAAAAACTTTCGGCAACTTTTCTTTGTGTTAAACTAATTCCAACCGAAGCCGGAACTCCTAATGATGACGAAATTCCAGGAACTACTTCTGTTTCTAAATCAAATTTTACAGCATATTCTATTTCTTCACTTCCTCTTCCGAAGACAAAAGGATCACCACCTTTTAGACGAACTACATGACCATAACGATTTGCCATTGAAACAATTAAATCATTAATCTGATCCTGCGTGTAAGCGTGACAGCCTAAACGCTTCCCGACAAAAATAATTTCTGCATTTTCTGCATATTGCAATAAATCTTCGTTTACCAAAGCATCGTACAAAACGACATCGGCATTTTGTAGCGCTTTTATTGCTTTTAGTGTAATCAATTCAGCATCGCCCGGACCTGCGCCTACAACGGTTAATTTTGGGGTTTTTAAGGTTTTCATACTTCTTAGCTTAAATTGATATTCAGGTCGTTTAATTCGTCAGCAGAATTAATATTGCTTAAATGAAAATTTTCACTTTCTTCTATATTGATAATCTGGTGTGGTAATTTAGCCAGCAAATCCATCATTTTTAATTCATTAGCATCAATTGCCTCTTTCACAATCGGAATTATGCCTTTTGAATAAATCCCAATTAAAGGATGTGTTTTACTTTCTGAAGCAAAAATTGTAATTCCGGCTTCTTTGGTATGTTTTGAAATTAATTCCTGCAATAATTCGTTTGAAATCAATGGAATATCACAACTTAAAATCAAATTAAATTCGGTTGCAGAATGTGATAATGCGGTGTAAATTCCACCCAACGGACCTTTATCTGCAATTAAATCGGGTATTTTTTCGTACTCTAAATAATCGTATTCTTTTGATCCTGTAATTAGTTTTATCTGGTTGGTAATAGGCAATATCGCCTGAATTATATGTTCGATAAATGGCTTTTCCTGAAACAAAACTAATCCTTTCTCAGATTGCATTCTGGAGCTTTTTCCGCCGCAAAGAATAAATACTGTTGTTTTCATAGTTTTTGTTTTTTGTTTCAGGCTGAAATGAGAAAAATTTTACCGCAAAGAGCGCAAAGATTTTTATTCATTACTAAGCTTAAAATTAAGTTCGCAAAGCTAAGTCAACACAAAACTTTGCGTCCCGAAACTTCGGGATTGCTTTTTTTACAAACCACATTGATAAAGCCTTTGCGTGCTTTGCGGTTAATTTTATATTATTCTCAAGGAAAAATCAATTTAATGCTCGCCATTAAAATCACCGTTCCCAAAACCATTTTTAATGTTCTGTTTGAGAAAGAACCGCTTCCGTAAAAACCGCCTAACATTCCGCCTACTACTGCAATCGGAACCAGATAAAAACTGTCCAGCGGAATTGTTTTCCCTCCTAATAATAATCCCAGCATTCCTGCGAATGAATTCACGAAAATGAATAAACTCGAAATCGCTGCTGATTCTTTGATATTTGCCCATCCTAAAAACAATAGAATCGGACTTAAAATAATTCCACCGCCAATACCTAACATTCCGGATAATAAACCTATTGCAAAACCAATTGCTAATGCAAGCGGAAGATTTATTTTGACTTCTTCTTTTTCTTTAAAATTAAAAACCCCAAATAATCTCAGCGCCGCAAATACTAATACAATTCCGAGAATTATTTTATAAACTGTATTATCTAAAGTCACAAATCCGCCGATAAATGCTGCCGGAATTGAAGCAATTGCAAATGGATAAAAGAGCTTGGGCCTGAAATAATTATTTCTGTAATAAAATAAAAACGAAATGCTGGAAACAAATAAATTCAACAACAAAGCCGATGGTTTCATCACTGAAACCGGAAACGCAAAAATGCTCATTAATGCCAGATAACCTGATGCTCCGCCGTGCCCAACACTTGAATATAAAAACGCAATTATAATTAAGGCAAAACTGAATAGGATTATATTTTCTGAGGTTAATAGGGCCATTTTTTGTTTTTATTTCAGGTTTTGTTTGTTTCAAGTTTAAAGTTTCAAGTTCCGCAATCTTGTCATTTCGACTGAAAGGAGAAATCGCACTAGAAATTCCTCAAAGAAAGTCGACAATCTTTGTCGAGCCACGAGTGCGATTTCTCCTTTCAGTCGAAATGACAAACTAGCCGTTAGCTATATGTTTTAATTTATACAGCGCTTTCCATCATCCACCGTAAAATCTATTTTCTATACTCTTTATTCTATTTTCTAAAAATTCTAAAAAAACTAAAATCTAATCAATCGGCAATAAAACAACTTCCTGATCTTTTTTATAATTTTCAACATTTTCAGGAACGATTAATAAACTGTTTGCTATAGCAAATGTATTGAGCATCGCAGAACTTTGTCCGTCTAAAACGGTTACAACTGTTTCATCATATTTTGCTTTTAAAAACAATGTTTTTCCGGTATTGTTTTTAATGTCTGAGTTCAATTTTCGAACTATTTTTGGTTTATGAATTTCTGCAAATCCCATTTTATTTTTGACTGCCGGAGCCACATAAATATAAAAA
>SEBM01000019.1 GCA_004296145.1 Flavobacterium sp. | reverse complement strand
GTTTTGTATAAATTTCAGCATCAAATTTATACAATTGTGCCGCTCTGTGCGAAACATCTTTTTGCTTTTCATCAAGTGGAATAAGAAGTTTCATGTGCAAAATTTTTCTGCGGAAGTTGGATTTGTCCAATTCAACTCCCAATATTTCTTCATAAAGATGCATTAATTGCAATAAAGTAAATTTTTCGGGCAAAAGAGTAAAACCAACAGGAGCCTGGCAAACCCGGTTACGAAGACGTTTCAGGCTGAAATTTAAAATTTCGTTATGGTCAAAAATTAAATCCGGAATTTCATTGATTTTATGCCACTTGGCTTCAATTACTTTTAAACCGGCTTTTATGTTATAGTCTTCGCGATTCAATAAAGTATAATATCCGATGGTTATAACCCTTTCAGAAATAACACGATCAGGATCTGTAAAAGCTTTTAACTGCTCCAGATAGATATCGTTAAGATTGGTGAGTTCAAACACAATTCTGTGCGCCGCATTATCTGTACTTTCTTTTGTTTTTACCCAACCGCCCAGAAGTCCCCATTTTCCTTTGCTTTCTCCTTCGGCATGTTGTACCAGAAGAACCTCAAGATTTTGTTTGTTGAAACCAAATACAACGCAGTCAATAGAAATTTCTTCTATAATAGATGTGTTGGTTTCTTCAAAGTTATCTAAAGTGTTCTGATGTTTATTTTCTGAAAGTAAAGATTCCATTTTGATAAAGTATGTTTTTAAAACTCAAAATTGAATCCTCTTTCGGTAAGTTTTTTATAAATCGCAGGGTCAAACTTATATAGTTTAGCGGCACGGTGCGAAACATCCTGTTGTTTCTCATCAAGTGCAACCAATAATTTCATATGGAGAATCTTTCGTCTGAAATTTGATTTATCCATTTCAACACCCAAAATTTCTTCATATAAATGCATTAATTGCAACAAAGTAAATTTTTCGGGCAAAAGATTGAATCCAAGCGGTGCCTGACGAACTCTGTTTCTAAGGTGTTGCAGACTATAAGATAAAATTTCGTTATGGTCATAAATTAAATCAGGAATACTGTTTATTTTATACCATTGTGCATCAGAAGCTGTAAAACCGGCTTTAATATTATAATCTTCGCGTTTGACCAAAGCATAATATCCGATAGTAATAACACGTCGAAGCGGAAAACGATCCGGATCGCCAAATGCTTTTAATTGCTCCAAATAGATATTGTCAAGACCGGTAAGTTCATTCAATAAACGATGAGCAGCATTATCTGTACTTTCTCTTTTATAAATCCAACCTCCCGGAAGACCCCATTTTCCTTTACTGATACCTTCTCCGTGTTGTACCAAAAGTACTTCGAGACTACCTTTATCAAAACCAAAAATGACGCAGTCAATTGTGATCGCATTCATTGCGGTTTGTTCGCTTTTTAATAGTGAATCGTCATCTCCATTTTTAACCATATCCTGCTCTAAATTTTGACAAATTAAATAAATAAAATGAATAATTGACGTCTTAAATCTTTTATATTTTTTTTAACGTAACAATTTTCTGATAATCAGTGTGTTGTTTGACTGCTAATTTATTCTTTTTAATTTTTTTATTCTTAAATGTCTGATTGCCAAATCGCTAATTCGATATTTTTTCGATAATTTTTTTTTCAATTTCAGGGTCAATTTTAATGTATTGACAAAAATGAGTGTGCTTAACTCATAATAGCAAAAAAATATCCCTAATATTTTGTTAATACAGAAAAAATGTTTTACACTTGTAGTCAAATCTACCATAAGATAAATTCATTATGACTATAAGATTTGCAAAGCAACAATAATTCTTTAATTAAATAAAATACCAACGATGTTATTTTTAGGAATTGACTTAGGAAGCTCTTCGATAAAACTATCAGTTTTTGATCCTGAAAAAGGAGTAACAACTGGTGCAGTTAGTGTTCCTGATTTTGAAATGGCTATTAATGCTCCAAAATTTGGATGGGCCGAACAAGATCCTGAATCCTGGTGGCAATTTGTAAAAGACGGAATCAGACAATTGGGTTCAAAATCAGATATTGATTTAAAAAAGATTGTTGGAATTGGAATTGCCTACCAAATGCACGGTTTGGTTTTGACTGATGAAAATCTAAATCCGGTTCGTTCTTCAATTATTTGGTGTGATAGCCGCGCTGCCATTATTGGAGATGAAATTTATGATAAAATAGGAGCTGAAAATTGTCAGCAGCAAATTTTGGGAAGTCCGGGAAATTTTACGGCTTCAAAACTAAAATGGGTAAAAGACAATCAGCCTGAAATTTTCGCGAAAGCAAAATATATGATGCTTCCGGGAGATTTTATTGCTGCAAAATTGTCAAAAATTGCCCAAATCAGTACTTCAGGATTATCAGAAGCTGCTTTATGGAATTTCTCAGAAGGGAAATTAGCTTCGGAAATTCTTTCTCAAATGGGATTATCAGAAGAAATTGTTCCGGAAATCGTTTCAAATTTCGGAGTTCAGGCAACAATTCATACTGAAATTGCTTCTGAATTAGGATTAAATCCTGATACAAAAATTACTTACAGAGCAGGCGATCAGCCAAATAATGCTTTATCATTAAATGTTTTGAAACCTGGCGAAATTGCTACAACAGCCGGAACTTCGGCAGTTGTTTATGCGGTGAGCGATCAGGATGCTTACGACAAACAAAACAGAATCAATACTTTTTTGCATGTAAATAATGCCGAAGCACAAAAACGAAATGGCGTTATGTTGTGCATTAATGGCTCTGGGATATTATATCAATGGCTTCGCAAAATCATGTCAGTTGACAGAAACGAATTAATTGCGTACGAAAAACTAAATGCCGAAGCTGCAAAAGTAGAAGCAGGAAGCAACGGACTTCGTTTTTATCCTTTCGGAAATGGAGTAGAGCGTATTTTCAATAACAAAAATGCGACATCGGGAATTCAGAATTTAAATTTCAATATTCATCAGCCATCACATTTAGTGCGTGCTGCCTGCGAAGGAATCGTGTTTGCCATGAACTACGGTTTTGATGTTATGAAATCGGTAGGCGTTTCGGGAACTGTGGTGAGAGCAGGAAATTCAAACCTGTTTTTGAGTCCGGTTTTCAGGGAAATCTTCACCAATACTACACAAACTACTTTAGAATTATACAATACATCGGGAGCAGAAGGTGCTGCAAGAGGCGCTGCTTTTGGTTACGGATATTACAATTCGCTTGACGAAGCTTTTCAGGGCTTGCAATGTTTAGAAAGAATTGAACCAAATAAAATCCTGACAAGTCAATATCAGGATTTATACAACGAATGGAAGAATCACATTAAAATCGAACAATAATAATGAGCACAACAAAACAATCTTATTTCAAAAACATAGATACCATCAAATTTGAAGGTAGAGAAAGTGATAACCCGTTAGCATTTAAATGGTATGATGAAAATCGTGTCGTTGCGGGAAAAACATTAAAAGAACATTTGCGTTTTTCGATGGCTTACTGGCATACGCTATGTAACACTGGAGGAGATCCGTTTGGAGCTTCGACTGAAACTTTTGCATGGGACAAAAACGAAAATGCAATTTTGAGAGCCAAAGACAAAATGGATGCCGCTTTTGAATTTATGACGAAGTTAGGTTTGCCATATTATTGTTTTCATGATGTAGATGTGGTTGACGATGCGCCAACTTTGGCAGAATTTGAAACCCGTATTCACACAATGGTTGAATATGCAAAGCAAAAACAACAGGAATCCGGAATTAAATTATTGTGGGGAACTTCAAACTTGTTCAGCAATCCACGATACATGAATGGTGCAGCAACGAATCCAAATTTTGATGTTTTGGCTTACGCCGGAGCTCAGGCAAAAATTGCAATTGATGCTACGATAGCTCTTGGTGGTGAAAATTATGTTTTCTGGGGAGGACGCGAAGGTTATATGAGTTTGCTAAACACAGACATGAAAAGAGAATTAGACCACTTGGGAAGATTCTTAAATACTTGTAAAGATTATGCAAGAAAAGAAGGTTTCAAAGGAAACTTTTTAATAGAACCAAAACCAATGGAACCAACTAAACATCAATATGATTTTGATGCAGCGACTTCTTTAGGTTTCATTAATAAATACGGACTTCAGGATGATTTCAAATTAAACCTTGAAGTAAACCACGCGACACTTGCAGGACATTCTTTTGAACATGAATTACAGGTTGCTGTTGATGCCGGAATGTTAGGAAGTATTGATGCTAACCGCGGTGATTACCAAAATGGCTGGGATACCGATCAGTTTCCAATCAATCTTCAGGAAGTTACTCAGGCAATGCTTGTGATTTTAGAAGGCGGTGGAATTCAGGGCGGAGGAGTAAACTTCGATGCAAAAGTGAGAAGAAATTCAATTGATTTAGAAGATAAATTCATTGCACACATTTCAGGAATGGATGTTTTTGCAAGAGGATTAATCTGTGCAGATCACATTTTACAAAATACAGATTACAGAAAATTACGTACTCAGCGTTACAGTTCGTTTGACGGAGGTAACGGAGCTAAGTTTGAAAAAGGAGAATTGTCTCTTGAAGATCTTAGTAAAATTGCCCGTGCAAGCGGAGAGCCTCAACCATTAAGTGGTAGACAGGAATTATTCGAACAGATTATTTCGAATGCATACTAAATTAAATTATAAGGTAACTAACTATAAATTTAACCAATTCTTAATTATTATGAAGAGCAATTATTGTATAAAAACAACACTGCTTCCTTATTGTATGGCGCTGCTGCTAAGCGTCTTTACATTACAATCTGGTTTTGCGCAAGAGCAATCTAAAACTGTAAGTGGAAATATAATATCGTCAGATGACGGTATGGGAGTTCCGGGTGCGACCATTTTAGTACAGGGAACAAAAACAAGTACTGCAACAGATTTTGACGGACTTTATAAAATCGAAGCAAAAGCCGGTGATGTACTAGTAGTCAGTTTTATGGGTTACAAAACTCAGAAAATAACTGTTGGAACTCAAAGAACAATTAATGTAACGCTACAAACAGAAACAGCAGAACTTAAAGAAATTGTGGTAATCGGTTACGGTACACAAAAGAAAAAGGTAAATACAGCTGCAACTTCATTGGTATCAGGAAAAGATATCCAACAAGTTGCGAGTCTTGATGTTGTAAATGCTTTGCAAGGTCAGGCCTCTGGTGTTAACGTTACTTCATCTTCAGGACAGCCGGGCGCTAACATGGTGGTAAACATTCGTGGAGCAGGTACAGCAGGAAACAGCGATCCGCTTTATGTTGTGGATGGTGTTGTTGTTGATAACGGAATCGGATATCTTGATCCTTCAGTTATAGAAAGGGTCGATGTTCTTAAAGATGCTTCTGCAGCTTCTATCTATGGTGCAAGAGCAGCAAACGGAGTTATTTTAGTAACAACTAAAAAAGGTAAAGATGGTAAAATGAATGTGTCTTTTAACTCTTATACAGGTTTTCAGCAAGTTGCTAAAAAACTGGATTTGATGAATACACAAGAGTATACTACAATTATCAATGAAGCTCGTGTGAATTCAGGTTATACTCCTTTGTATACACCAGCTCAGGTAGCAACTTTACCAAATCATGACTGGCAGGAAGATTTGTTTAAAGATGGTGCGATGAAACAAAATCACTCCCTTTTAATTACAGGAGGTGACAAAAAATCTACTATTGCAACAGGTTTATCTTACTACGGACAGGAAGGTATGATTGGTGGAAATACAAACCAATCGCAATATGACCGTATTACTTTTAATGTAAATTCAACTTCTGAAGTTATTGAAGGACATTTGAAAATTGGTGAAAACTTTGCTTTTACTAATATTAAATCAAGCGGAATTGCTGATGACGGAATCTACAGCAATGGAATCAGAAGTTTCTTAAACGCTGCTCCGGTTGACGCTGCTTATAATGCTGACGGAAGTTTTGCACATTCTACTATTTCTGCAGATGTAACAAATCCTGTTGGGTCATTATACTATAACAACTTTAATCAAACTAAAACAAACCGTTACGTTGGGAATGTTTTTGCAGAATTAAAATTCCTTAAAGATTTTACTTTCAGAACTAGTTTTGGTGCAGATATGAGTGATAGTAATTTCCGTTCTTTCAGACCAGAATATTCACTTTCATCTACTGATAATAATGTTGTTTCTACGGTAACACAAAGTGCTACAAAATCATTGGGTTGGATTTTTGAGAATACATTACAATACAAAATTTCATTAGGAGCACATAATTTTGATGCATTAGTAGGTACTTCTGCTAAAAAGAATTCTGCTGATTATATGGAAGGTCAGGGGAAAAACTTAATCTTTGATGATTTTGAACATGCTTATTTAGATAACTCAAAAGACCCAACATCAAATGTGGTAAAAGGAAATCGTAAAGATTATGCGATCCAGTCTTACTTTGGGCGTTTATTATACGATTACAATAACAAATATTTATTTTCTGCTACGGTTCGTAGAGACGGATCTTCAGAGTTTGGACCAAATAACAAATACGCAATCTTCCCTTCATTTTCTGCAGGTTGGAACGTAAATCAGGATTTCTTCCCAAACAGCCAGGCAGTAAATACTTTAAAACTTAGAGCAAGCTGGGGACAAAATGGTAATGACCAGTTTGGAAGAAGATTTGCTTATATGTCAACAATCAACTCTACAGATAAAACATATCATTTTGGTACAGGTGATGAGACATTATTAGTAGGTTCAAGCCCTGATCAGCTTGCAAACCGTGATTTGAAATGGGAAACTTCAGAGCAATTAGATTTAGGTTTTGATGCTACATTGTTTACCAACTTTACCCTGACTTTTGATTATTATGATAAAAAGACAAAAGACTGGTTAGTATTGGCTTCTATACCAACTTATGCAGGAGCAACTGCACCGTATGTGAATGGTGGTGATGTAAGTAACAAAGGTTTTGAAGTTGCTGTAGGATACCGCAAAAGTTTTGGAAAAGACTGGGCTTTCGCTGTAAATGCAAACATTTCTCATAATGAAAATAAAGTACTTCGAATTGCAAACAGCGAAGGGGTTATTCACGGAGAATCAAACGTATTGTTTCAAGGTTTAGACGAGATGAACCGTGTTGAGGTAGGAAAACCAATGGGGTATTTCTACGGATTAAAAACAGATGGAATCTTCCAAAATGCTGCAGAAGTTCAGGCAGGAGTTCAGCCAAATGCTGTTCCGGGAGATGTTCGTTTTGTAGATTTAAACAAAGATGGTAAAATTGATGCCAATGATAAAACACAAGTTGGAAATCCAAATCCGGATATTACTTATGGATTAAATTTTGAAGTATCTTATAAAGCATTCGATATTTCTGTAAATACTTACGGTACAGCCGGAGGTCAGAATGTTTTTGGAATTCATGATTACACTCGTGGTTATACTAATTACACAACAGATGTTCTAAACAGATGGACAACAGAAGGAAGTTCAAACACAACACCAAGAGTTACATACGGTACAGATAATAATGGAAACTACACTAAGTTTTCAGATTTATATGTTCAGGATTCAGACTTCTTCAGAATTAAAAATGCGACTATCGGATGTGATTTGACAAAATTAACAAACAAGTTGAGTTTCTTCAGTAAATTCAGATTGTATGTGGCAGGAAATAATCTTTACACTTTTACAAAATACCAAGGTATGGATCCTGAAATTGGTTTCGGAAACGTAAATCAATCATGGGCAAAAGGAATTGATGTTGGATATTATCCACAGCCTAGAACATACATGATGGGTCTAAATGTTAACTTTTAATTTATGAAAACGATGAAACGATATATAAAATTATTTGCACTTTCAAGCCTATTGGTTTTAGGGGCTTGTTCGGAAGATTTTTTGGAAAATGAACCTTATACAGATAAAGTAGCTGACAATTTTTACAAAACTCCTTCAGATGCTTTTGAAGGACTTGTAGCAGTATACGATATTTTACAGCGTGAAGCTTATGGAGGACCGCTAATTGTTAGTGAGCAGGCTTCTGATGATTGCTTTGGGGGATTTGGTATTGCAGATCCGGCTGGAGATTTAGAATGGGATCGTTTTTTATATACGATTGATAAGGATATGAACGCAAACATCTGGACAACTTCTTATTTAGGAATTTACAGAGCCAATATTTTATTAGAAAACCTGGACAAAGTAAACTGGGGTTCTGATATTGCTTTGAAAACAAGATACGAAGCAGAGGCTCGTTTTTTAAGAGCCCACTTTCATTTTCAGGCTGCAAAAATGTTTGGAGATATCATTCCGCTTGATCACACAGTTACAACAAGTGAATTTCAATTGCCAAGACAAGCTCCGGAAGTAACTTATGCATTAATTGCATCAGATTTAAAATTCGCAGCAGATAATTTAGGCAACGAAAATTTCTCTCAAAAAGGGAATGCCAATTACGGGCGTATTACAAAATGGGCTGCAGAAGCTTATATCGCAAGAACATTTTTATTCTACACAGGAGTTTATGGTAAAACTGATTTAGCAGGAGTTATCACAAAAGCTCAGGCTGTAACTTATATTAATGATGCTGTAAGCAACAGTGGACATGGATTAGTTGCTGATTTTGCTAATCTTTGGCTGGCGGCTTCTTTTGCAAATTTTGCCGGAGAAGACAATACAGAAATGGTTTGGGCTGTTCGTTTTAACGGTTCAGGAAAAGGAAACTGGGATTTGCACGAAGGAAACCGTTTTCAGGTAAATATCGCACCACGTGGAGGAGCAATCGGACCATATGCTACAGGTTGGGGAGGAGCAACTGTAAATCCAAAACTAGTGGGTGAATATGATGCTGCAGATACACGTAAAGGAGCATCATTCATAGATTACAATAACGAACAATACAAAGGACAACCATTAAACTTTGATGCTGAAGCAAGAGAACAACGTCAGTATACAGGATATTCATGGAAAAAATATTGCCCTATTACAAATGAAGCAGGAGTTAGTATTGTAGAAGCAAACGGAGGAAACTTCCAGATAGATAACTACCAGGATTTTGCAGTTATTCGTTATGCAGATGTTTTATTAATGGCAGCCGAATTGAATTTGGGTACAAATAATGGTTTGGCTTTAGACGATTTTAATAAAGTTCGCGACAGAGCTTTCAAAAACACTTCACACAGAGCAACGACTCTTAATCAGGATGTTATCATGAAAGAGCGCCAGTTGGAATTAGCTTTGGAAGGTTTACGTTATTTTGATTTATTACGTACAGGAATGGCAAAAACTAAAGCAGCTATTGATAATACTGTTGGTGGATCTCAGTTTGCTGTAACGTTTAGAACAGAAACTCAGGGATGGTTTCCATTGCCACAATCGCAAATCATTCTTTCTAACGGTACTATTACACAAAATCCAGGTTGGAACTAACTAAAAACAAATGATTATGAAACGTATATTATATATTTTAATAGCTGCATTCTCTATTGGTTCATTACTGTTTTCATGTGAGCCTGTTGAAGATCGCGAGAGTTTACCAGCAGTAACTCTAACACCTGAAACGCTTAAGTTTTCGGTAAAACCAACAACTGAAAATCCAAACGTAGTTGTTCTTAAAAATGAAGACCCATCTGTAATTCCGTATTGGAAATATGTGGATGGAAATGGTAATGAAATCGGACATTCTAACAAAAGTGTAGAAGAACTGGTTTTCCCTTTTGCAGGAAAATATACAGTTTACTATACTGCTTACGCAAAAGGAGGTTCAATCGATGCGGCTCCTGTAGTTTTGGATATTGCACAAAATGACGAAAGCCAGTTTGCTGATCCAAGATGGAATTTCTTAACAAACGGAGCAGCAGGAAAAACATGGGTTCTTTACATGACTGCACCACTTTCATTTATCGGAAAACCGGATTATGAATACCATAATACTACTGAACACGGTGTGGGATGGTGGCCAAACCTTTCTGATATTTCATGGGCAGGTTTAGAAAACAAAGATTGGGGAGAAATTACTTTTAGTCTTGATGGAGGTTATAATGTTTCGGTAACACAAACCAATCCAACAATCGGAAGCACAGTAAAAACAACCAAAGCAGGTACTTTTAATCTGACTCTTACTCCAGGTATGACAAAGGATAAATTGGTTTTTAACGGAGGAACAGAAATGCTGCATCCAAATGAGCCAAGTTATTTTAGTACATCATTCAGTTTTACCAATATTCAGATAGTAGAACTTACAGAAACAACTCTGGCTTTTATAGCAATCAGAGCAGATGGCGACAATTTGATTTATCATTTAGTAGCAAAACAATAAGTTAAGTTAGTTTTTTTTAAGTCTCAGTTTTTAAAACAGTTTTATTTGTTTTCTAAACTGAGGCTTATAATTATTTTTCTAATTCAATTTCCCAAAAAAAAGTATCATGCACAAAAGAAAAAATTTAAGTAACCTGTTTCCACTATTCATTTTTATTGCAACAATTCTATTAGGCTCCTGCAGCAAAAAAGAAGATGTTTTCGTCAACCGAAAAATTTCTTTTAATTCAGATTGGAGTTTTCACCTAAATGATAGTATTGCAGATAAAGATACCATCGGAACTTCAACAAAATGGAGAACGCTGAACGTACCGCACGATTGGAGTATTGAAGGGAAATTTGATGAAAAAAGTCCCGCAGGATATGGGGGAGGATCACTTAACGGAGGTCTTGGCTGGTACAAAAAAGCATTTAAAGTCGCTGCTGAAGACAGCACAAAAATTACTTCAATCACTTTTGACGGCGTTTACAAAAACAGTGAAGTCTGGATAAACGGACATTATTTAGGAAAACGTCCAAATGGATATATTGGTTTTCAATATGATATGTCACCATATTTAAATTACGGAGACAAAAACAACGAAATAATTGTTAAGGTTGACAATTCAAAACAACCAAATTCACGCTGGTATTCAGGTTCAGGAATTTTTAGAAATGTCTGGATCGAAACCACAGATAAACTTCATGTAGCGCAATGGGGAACGTATGTTACAACTCCAAAAGTTACGACAGAAAATGCTTCGTTACAATTTGAAACTACGATTCAGAATCAAAATTCAGAATCAAAAAAAGCTACTGTAACCACCACTATTTTTAAAGACGACACCAAAGTAACATCGGTTACTCAAGATATAACAATTGCTGCAAAAGGAAATCAGATAATCAAACAAGACGCACATGTAGAAACGCCGGTTTTATGGTCTGTAGAAAATCCGGAATTATATACAGCAGTTACAGAAATTTCGCTTGACGATAAAATAATTGATCAATACAAAACCAATTTCGGAATCAGGGATTTTAAATTTGACCTGAACAAAGGTTTCCTTCTAAATGGAAAACAGGTAAAAATAAAAGGTGTTTGTATGCACCACGATTTAGGTCCGTTAGGTTCTGCAATCAATACACGTGCTATCGAACGTCAGTTGGAAATCCTGAAAGGAATGGGCGTAAACGGAATCAGAACTTCTCACAATCCGCCGGCTCCGGAACTTTTGGAGCTTTGTGATAAAATGGGTTTCATTGTCATGGATGAAGCTTTTGATATGTGGAAACAAAACAAAACCAAATACGACTACGCCAACGATTGGGACAAATGGCATAAAAAAGATTTAATCGATCAATTGTTGAGAGATCGTAATCACCCAAGCGTTTTTATGTGGAGTATCGGAAACGAAATTCCGGAACAATGGAATGAAAAAGGTGTTGAAATTGCCAAAGAATTAGCTGCAATTACACGTCAGTACGATAAAAGACCAATTACCGCAGGAATGAATCCGCCGGTAAATATGAATATCGATGCGGTAACTTTACAATTCGAAAAAAAGAATGTTCAGTTTAATGCCATCGCAGCTTCTGGGGTTTTAGATTTAATTGGCTACAATTATGCACACCAAACGTATGAATATCATCAGAAGAATTTTCCAAATACACCTTTTATAGCGACAGAAACCACTTCGGCTTTAGAAACAAGAGGATATTACGATGCCGTTTCTGATTCAATTAAAAAATGGCCGGTAAGATGGGATCTTAAATTTACAGAAGGAAATCCGGGCAATACCGTTTCGGCTTACGATCAGGTGCAGGCGCCTTGGGGTTCTACACACGAAGCGACCTGGAAAGTGATCAAAAAGCACGATTTCCTTTCGGGAATGTACATTTGGACAGGTTTCGATTATATCGGAGAACCAACTCCGTACGAATGGCCGTCGGTAAGTTCGTATTTCGGAATTGTAGATTTAGCCGGTTTCCCGAAAAATGTATACTATATGTACCAAAGCGAATGGACAGACAAAACGGTTCTGCACATTTTCCCGCATTGGAACTGGAAAGCCGGACAAACTGTAGATGTCTGGGCATATTATAATAAAGCAGATGAGGTTGAACTTTTCCTTAACGGAAAATCAGTTGGGGTTCGCAGCAAAAAAGGAGATGATTTACATGTTATGTGGAAAGTTCCTTTTGAAGTAGGAACGCTAAAAGCGATTTCACGCAAAAACGGAAAAACAGTTTTAGAAACAGAAATTAAAACTGCCGGCGCTCCTTCAAAATTAGAACTAAAAGCGGACAGAAGTACGATAAAAGCAGATGAAAATGATTTGTCTTTTGTGACGGTAGATATTTTGGACGAAAAAGGAACTTTGGCTCCAAATGCAAATAATGAAATCAGTTTTTCATTAAATGGAAATGGAAAAATTGTAGGCGTTTGCAGCGGAGATCCGGTAAGTCACGAATCGTACAAAGGTTCAAAACATACTGCCTTAAACGGAAAATGCCTTGTTGTTGTTCAGTCCGGAAAACAATCCGGAAGATTGGAATTAACCGCCAAAGCAAACGGATTAAAATCATCTACAATTGTGATTACGGCAGAATAAAAACGGCTTTTTTAAAAATGGAATTCATCATGAAAATAAAATTAAAACCACTTTTTGCTTTATTAATTCTGATCAATGGTACTTTGTTTGCGCAAAATACCATTGAAAGAATTATTAAAGTCGATTACAACAAAACGTCGGGTAAACTTAACACGATGTTTAAAGAATGTATTGGAGCCGGAAGAGCAAACGAAGGACTTCGTGCCGACTGGCAGCAACAATTGGCAATGACTAAAAAAGAATGCGATTTTAAATACATCAGAATGCACGGTTTATTGTCTGATGATATGGCGGTTTACAGAGAAGACAAAAAAGGAAATCCGGAATACAACTATCAATATATTGATGTTTTGTATGATTTTCTTCTGAGTATCAAAGTGAAACCTTTTGTAGAATTAGGTTTTATGCCTGAAGCTTTGGCAAGTGGAAAAGAAACGATTTTTTGGTGGAAAGGAAATGTTACGCCTCCAAAAGATTATAAAAAATGGGAAGATTTAATTCGAAATCTTACAGCCCATTTTACAGAAAGATACGGAGCTGAGGAAGTAAAAACATGGTATTTTGAAGTTTGGAATGAACCAAATTTATCACCGGGTTTCTGGACAGGAACACAAGCGGAATATTTTAAATTATACGAATATGCAGCGCGTGGTATAAAAAGCGTAAATCCGGCTTACAAAGTTGGTGGCCCAGCAACAGCCGGAGCAGCGTGGGTGCCGGAAACAATTGACTTTTGTGCCAAAAATAAAGTGCCTCTAGATTTTATTTCGACTCATACTTACGGAGTAAATCAGGGATATTTAGACGAATTCGGAACTTCCGGAACTGTTTTGAGCCCAGACGTAAATAGTGTGAGCGGTGATGTAATTAATTCGCGTAAGCAAATCACAAATTCGGTTATGCCAAACCTTGAATTGCATTATACAGAATGGAGCACATCATATACACCAGCAGATCCAATTCACGACAGTTATCATTCCGCAGCTTACATTTTACATAAGTTAAAACAAAGTGGAAACGCACCTAACTCCATGTCGTATTGGGTTTTTACCGATATTTTTGAAGAACCGGGTCCAAGATTTACGCCATTTCACGGAGGTTTTGGTTTGCTAAATACGCAGGGAATTAAAAAACCGGCTTATTTCTCTTATTCATTCATGAACAAATTAGGAGAAACCGAACTTCAAAATCAGGATACTTCTTCTTGGGCGGCAAAGAATAAAAAAGGCGATGTTCAATTATTATTCTGGGATTTTACCAATACACATCCAGGCGACAAAGTTTGGAATCAAACGTATTATGTTCAGGATCTTCCATCAAAGGAAAAAGGAAAAGTAAAAATAGAAGTTGACGGATTGCAAAAAGGGAAATACGTTGTAGAAATTTACAAAGTAGGATATAAAGTTAATGACGCTTACGCGGATTATTTAGCAATGAATAAACCAAGTCAGTTAACGCTTCAACAAGTAAATTCGATCAAAGCAAAAAACAACGGAGTGCCGATTATAACAGAAAAAATTTCAGTTGATGCAAAAGGAACTTTTGAAAAGGAATTTAAAATCAATGAAAATGATGTTGTCTTAGTCAATCTCATCAGACAATAATTTAAAAACATACAGAAATAAACATAAACAATTTAAAAACAAGAAGATAAGATTGCTGTGAGGATAAAAATCTTAAATTCTAAAATTACACTCTAACTATGAAAAACAAAATGATATACCTTTCAGTAGCTATGGCTTTTGTGTTTTTTACTTCGTGTAAAAACGATACGCAAACATCAAATACTGAATTGGCTCAAACAGAAGAATACCAAGGGAAAGAAATTAGTACAGAACATGACGCTGAAATTGACAAACTGATTTCTCAAATGACAATTGAAGAGAAAATCGGAATGTTGCACGGTAAAAGTATGTTTAGCAATGGAGGTGTAAAACGACTTGGAATTCCGGAATTAAAAATGGCCGACGGACCATTGGGAGTTCGTGAAGAAATTTCGCGTGACAACTGGGCTCCGGCAGGTTTAACAAATGATTTTGCAACTTATTATCCTGCGGGTGGCGGTTTGGCTGCAACATGGAATCCCGAAATGTCTCATACTTTTGGAAATAGTTTAGGAGAAGAATTACGAGCAAGAGATAAAGATATGTTGCTTTCACCGGCAATCAATATGGTAAGAACACCACTTGGCGGAAGAACTTACGAATACATGTCTGAAGATCCTTTCTTGAATAAAAAAATTGCAGTGCCTTTGATTGTTGGTTTACAGGAAAAAGATGTTATGGCCTGTGTAAAACATTATGCAGCAAACAATCAGGAAACCAATCGTGATTTTGTAGATGTTCAGATTGACGAACGTGCTCTTCGTGAAATTTATTTGCCAGCATTTGAGGCTTCTGTAAAAGAAGCAAAATCGTATGCAATAATGGGTGCTTACAATAAATTCAGAGGTGAATATTTATGTGAAAACGATTATATGCTGAATAAAATCCTTCGTGATGAATGGGGATTCAAAGGAGTTGTAGTTTCAGATTGGGCTGCCGTACATTCTACCGGAAAATCTTTAAAAAATGGTTTGGATATCGAAATGGGAACGCCAAAACCGTTCAACGAATTTTTCTTAGCAGATAAATTAATTGCAGCGGTTAAATCCGGAGAAGTTTCAGAAAAAGAAATTGACCTTCATGTAAAACGTATTTTGCGTGTTTTATTTCAGGTAAAAGCAATGGGCGGTGGTGAACGTGCTAAAGGAAGCATCGCAACAGAAGCACATTATCAGGATGCCTACAAAATTGCAGCGGAGTCTGTCGTTTTATTAAAAAATGAAAATAACGCACTTCCGTTAAAACTGGACGGAGTAAAATCTATTGCCGTAATCGGAAACAACGCCACTAAGAAAAATGCTCTTGGAGGATTTGGAGCAGGTGTAAAAACAAAAAGAGAAGTTACACCATTGGAAGGTTTAAAAAACAGACTTCCTTCATCAGTAAAAATCAATTATGCTGAAGGATATTTAGAGCGTTATGAAGAAAAAAATAAAGGAAATTTAGGAAATATTACTTCTTCAGGACCAGTAACAATTGACCAGTTAGATCCGGCAAAAGTTCAGGAAGCAGTAGAAGCGGCTAAAAATTCTGATGTAGCGATCATTTTTGCAGGTTCAAACCGTGATTACGAAACAGAAGCTTCAGACCGTAGAGATTTACATTTACCATTTGGTCAGGAAGAATTAATCAAAAAAGTGCTGGCAGTTAATCCAAAAACTATTGTAGTTATGGTAGCAGGCGCGCCTTTTGATCTTAATGAAGTGAGCAAAAACACATCGGCTTTGATTTGGAGCTGGTTTAATGGTTCTGAAGGCGGAAATGCTTTGGCAGATGTTATTTTAGGAAAAGTAAATCCGTCAGGAAAATTACCTTGGACAATGCCAAAAGATATTAAAGATTCTCCTGCACATGCTACAAACAGTTTCCCGGGCGGAAAAACAGTTAATTATGCAGAAGGAATTTTAATTGGATACCGTTGGTTTGATACTAAAAATGTTGCGCCGTTATATCCTTTTGGTTACGGATTATCATATACCACTTTCGCTTTAGAAAATGCAAAATCAGACAAAACTTCTTATGCGCAGAATGATGTAATTGAAGTTTCTGTTGATGTTAAAAATACAGGAAAAGTGGAAGGAAAAGAAGTAGTGCAATTATACACTTCAAAATCTGATTCTAAAATTACGCGTGCTGCACAGGAATTAAAAGGATTCAAAAAAACAACTGTAAAAGCAGGAAGTTCAAATACAGTTACGATTAAAGTTCCTGTAAAAGAACTGGCATACTACGACGTAGCAACAAAAAAATGGACAATTGAACCAGGAAAATATTCGTTGAAAATTGGAAATTCTTCAAGAGACATCAAAAAAGAAATTTCAGTAACAATAAAATAAAAAATTTTGAACCATATAAGTGATATAAGTTCATTTAAATCAAACTTAGATTTCTTATATCAC
>SEBM01000411.1 GCA_004296145.1 Flavobacterium sp. | reverse complement strand
CCGTAAAAGAAACTTAAATAAATATTTTTAAGTACAGGTTTGTCTGCTCCCTGATAGGTTTTACTCAATTTTTGCATTGAGAAAATTACTTTCTTATCGTCTGACATTTTTTATTTTTATTTATTATTCGTAATTATTGAAATTTGATATTGTAATTGAATTTTGCAATTGAAGATTAAACTCTTCCTTTCAAGGCATTAAAAACCCAGGCATTCGCAAAAAAACCCACTCCAACGGCTACAAATCCCCATCCTGAAACATCTCTGTATCTAAAAGCGCCAAGACCTATAAGCAACAATCCCATAAGTATCATTATAAAAGTTGCCCATCCTAAAACGGTATTTTTATTCATTCCCATAATTGTGTAATTATTTTTTTATGTCGTTTATTTTTTTGGAAATGCAAATATCGTGAATTTTAGTGGCTTAATTAAATATTTTGTAAAGCATTTCTTTTAACAAGTCTGATTGAGATAACGCGTTCGCACCAACACCTTTACTTTTTACATCGATATCACGCAAAGCACCCACAATCTGGCTTACTTTACGCATCGGATAATTTTTTACTGCTAAATCATATTCCTTTAAAAAATAAGGGTTTACACCAATTGCTGCAGCGACATTTTTAGGATTCTTATCTTTAAGTCCGTGGTATTTTAAAAGTTGAATAAAAAATCCAAACACTAATCCTGTTGTCATTACCAATGGATATTCTTTGGGATTATGGGCAAAATTTTCAGCAATTTTATATGCTTTTATCTGGTTGCGTTCTCCGATTGCTTTTCTTAATTCAAAAACATTATAGTCTTTGCTAAAACCAATATTTTCTTCAATATGCTGTGGAGTAATCATTGTTCCCTGTGGTAAAATAATCTGAAGCTTTTCCAATTCATTATTAATTTTACTCAAATCAGTTCCTAAAAACTCAACAAGCATAGCATTCGCTTTCGGATCAATAGTATATTTTTTCCCTGCAAGAACTCTTTTTATCCAATCACCAACCTGATTTTCATATAGCTTTTTACTTTCGTAAACAACACCATTTTGTGCCAATAATTTGGTAACTTTTTTACGTTTGTCAAGTGTTTTATATTTATAACAAAAAACAAGAACAGTAGTTTCCATCGGATTATTAACGTAAGATTCAATTTTATCAATTGTTCTTGATAAATCCTGCGCTTCTTTAACGATAACAACCTGACGGTCAGCCATCATAGGATAGCGCTTGGCCGTTGAAACAATATCTTCAACAGAAACATCCCTTCCGTACAAAACTGTCTGATTAAAACCTTTCTCTTCTTCAGCCAATATATTTTGCTCAATATATTCTGATAATTTATCTATATAATAAGGTTCTTCACCCATTAAAAAATAAATCGGTTTTATATTTCCGCCCTTTATATCGTTGACAATTTTTACAACTTCGTCCATTCAATTTTAGTTTTCAGTGTACAGTATCAGTTTTCAGTTTTAAAATAAATAATTAACTAATTTTCAAATTGACTAATTTTCAAATTATATTTGTTTATGCTAAAACTAAATTTCCCTACTTATACTTTCCGATTCAAAAATAGCGAAAATAAAGTGTCTATTTTTGATGAAATCAGGAAAAAATTTATCATTCTTACTCCGGAAGAATGGGTTCGTCAGCATGTGGTTCATTATTTAATAAATGAAAAAAAATATCCCAAATCACTTATTAATGTAGAGAAAGTTTTAACTGTCAACGGATTACGAAAACGCTATGATGTTGTAGTATTTAATTCGGATGGTTCTATACATATATTAGTAGAATGTAAAGCGCCCGAAGTCAAAATTTCGCAGGCTGTCTTTGATCAGATTGCGCGTTATAATATGACAATGCAGGCACGGTTTTTGAATGTCACGAATGGTCTGAATCATTATTATTGTCAGATGGATTTTGAAAATGAAAAATATGATTTCTTGCAATCCCTGCCAGATTATAAAATAGAATTATAAATTATAAAAAAAGATACTCTTGGATAAAATAGCAGTCGTAATTTTAAATTGGAACGGAGTACGATTATTAGAACAATTTTTGCCCTCTGTAATTCAATTTTCTGCAGAAGCCACTATCTATGTTGCGGATAATGCATCAACAGACGATTCTATTCATTTCGTCAAAGAAAATTTCCCTACTATAAAAATTATCAAAAATGATGGCAATCATGGTTTTGCAAAAGGATATAATGATGCGTTGCAACATGTTGATGCAGAACTTTATGCTTTAGTAAATTCGGATATTGAAGTAACCGAAAATTGGCTAAAACCTATTATCGAAACATTTGAAAATGAAAAACAAACTGCTATAATCCAGCCAAAAATTCTTGATTTTAAAAACAAAGAATATTTTGAATATGCAGGCGCAGCGGGAGGATTCATTGACAAATATGGTTTTCCTTATTGCAGAGGACGAATTTTTGATACCGTTGAAAAAGACAATGGTCAATACAACGATAATTGTGAATTATCATGGGCTTCAGGAGCTTGTTTTTTTATTAGAAAAGAGGTTTATCATGAATTAGGCGGTTTTGATGAAACCTTTTTTGCACATCAGGAAGAGATTGATTTGTGCTGGCGTGCTCTGAATGAAGGTTATGTTATAAAATACAACTCACAATCAATAGTTTATCATGTTGGAGGAGCAACTCTGAATCAGGGAAATCCTAAAAAAACGTATCTGAATTTTAGAAATTCTTTGTTGATGCTTGTCAAAAACCTTCCAAAAAAAGGACTGTTTTTTGTTATTTTCTTTCGTATGGTTTTAGATGGAATTGCAGGTATCCGTTTTCTTACACAAGGAAAATTCAGGCATACTTTTGCTATTTTACATGCCCATTTTTCATTTTATTGCATATCTTTAAAATATCTAAGAAAAAGAAAAGATTTTCAAATTCAGCAATACTATACCGTAAAAAGTATCGTTTACTTGTATTACATAAAGAAATTGACCGTATTTAAAGAAATCTTTAACACTATTCAAAATATTAAAAACTAAATTTGTAAATAACGTCTAAAATTAAATTTAAATTATGAGAAAAATAGTAATCGCACTATCAGTATTAATGGCTTTAACTTCGTGTGTTTCCAAAAAGGAATACGCAGCTTTGGAAGCTAAAAACAAAGAGATTCAAGACTTATTAAATTCTTGTACTGTAAAACTTAATTCATGTTTAGAAGAAAAAGCAGGATTGGCAGCTACAGCTGAAAGTTATAAAGCACACAATCAAGACTTAATAAACAGTTCTAAAGATTTAACAGTTTTAACTACTAAAGGTGCTGAAAATCTTGAAAAATCTCTGGAAAGTTTAAAAGAGAAAGATTTAAAAATATCTAGACTTCAGGATGCTTTAACTAAAAAAGACAGTGTGACTTTAGCTTTAGTTACAAGTTTAAAAGGTGCAGTTGGAATCAACGATCCGGATATCGAAATCAATGTTGAAAAAGGAGTTGTATTTATTTCTATTGCAGATAAATTATTATTCAAAAGCGGAAGTTATGACGTAAGTGACAAAGCAAAATCTGTTTTAGCTAAAGTTGCAAAAGTTGTAAACGACAAACCTGATTTTGAATGTATGGTTGAAGGTCATACAGATGACGTTCCTTACAAAAGTAACGGAGTTTTGCTAGACAACTGGGATTTGAGTGTTAAACGTTCTACTTCAATTGTTCGTGTATTATCTAATGAGTTAGGTGTTAACCCAGCAAAATTAATTGCAGCTGGTAGAAGTTCATATGTACCTTTAGTTGCAAATGATTCTGCAGAAAACAAAGCTCGTAACAGAAGAACCCGTATTGTTGTTATGCCTAAAATCGATCAATTCTATGATATGATTGAAAAAGAAATGAAAAAACAACAAAAATAATTTAAGGTTTTAAATAAAGTCTTAATACAGAAAAAGCAGGTCTAATGACCTGCTTTTATGTATTCTTAACTTTTTTTAATAACCAATTAAATATAAATCAAGAATAGCA